>JBIKJX010000099.1:0-6406 GCA_044360785.1 Limnohabitans sp. | reverse complement strand
AACTCATCCGTCATGCCATCAGTTATTACGAAAAATCTGTGCACGGCACAGTGGGCCGCGTACTGACCACGGTGCCCGAGATGAGTACCATCTATCACACGGTGTTGTTACTTGCAGTTATCACAGTAGGCCTTTCCATTTGGTTGCGCAGAACCCGATTTGGCTTGGCCTTGCTGGGCATTGGCGGCGATGAGCAACGTGCTCAAACCTTGGGCGTTAACACACGCTGGGTCAAGGTCGCTGGCTTTGCCTTTACTGCAGCCGTGGCAGGCGGCGTAGGTGCTGCCATGGCCGTGCGTTGGACTTACATCGACCCTCACACGGCATTCAATCCGTTCATTGGATTTCAAACAGTGTTGATTGCACTCATTGGTGGTGCCATGACTTTGTGGGGCCCTCTCATTGCCGCCATTGTGTTCAGTATTTTGGCCGAAACTTTGCGCTTACAAGCCCCACAGATCTACATGATGACCCTGGGCCTCTTGCTCATTTTGAGCGTGTTGTATTTGCCAGGCGGCTTGGCTTCCATGCGTTGGCAAACTTTCAAAGACTGGTACAAGGACATGCGTCAGTGGTACAAGGACACACGCTACGAATGGAGCGGCGAAAAAGCACGTGACAAACAACGCGCCAAGGAGAGACGAATTGTCGGTGCCTGAAAACCTGTTGCTCCAAGCGCAAGATGTGACGGTTCGCTTTGGCGGCCTCACCGCAGTCGATGCTGTCAGTATGAACATTGCGCCCGGCGAATTGGTGGGCATTATGGGTCCCAATGGCGCGGGCAAAACCACGTTTTTTAACGCGATCTCTGGCGTCACGCCGCTAACTTCGGGCCAACTCTCCATCAATGGCCGTTCTCTAACGGGTGCAGCCCCCCACCAATTTGCAGGTCGTGGCTTGGCACGCACGTTTCAAACACCCCGCGTGTTCAGCGACTTGCCTGTTAGCGAGAACATCCGTTTTGGTTTGATGTTTGCGGGTCGCCGTCCTCGCAAGTATGTATTTTGGGGTGAGGAAAAGGGTGTGCCCTGGGCCTTGCGCGATACCTCGAGCATTTTGTCCGTCATCGGCTTGTCCCAATTGGCTGACCTTCCAGCGTCGGCCATCACACCCTCACAGCAACGCGTTCTAGAAATTGGCATGGCACTGGCCACGCGTCCCCGCATTTTGTTGCTTGACGAAGTTGCTGCGGGCCTCACAGAAATTGAAGTTGAAGAAATGGCGCGCCTCATTCGCCGCTTGCGTGATGAGTTAGACCTTTCAGTCATTTGGATTGAACATGCGGTGAAGGTGTTGCTCAAGCATGTAGAGCGCGTCATTGTGCTCAATCAAGGAAAGAAAATTGCCGATGGCAAACCTTCCGATGTGGTTCGCGACAAAGAAGTCATTGAGGCCTATTTGGGTGACGAAATGGTCAATGACTCGGAGGGTCTGACATGATGTGGTATCGCCCTCAAGCTTTTGTCCTCGGAGGTTCAGGCAAGGCTCAGTTGCGTGTGCGCGGCTTGAGCGCGGGCTATGGCCCGTTTGAAGTCATCCGCCAATTGAACTTTGATGTGATGCCCGGCCTCACTGTTATTTTGGGTCCCAATGGCGCTGGCAAGACCACACTCTTGCGTGCTTTGTCGGGTCAAATTCCCATGCGCGGTGAGGTGCTGCTAGATGGCGAAGACTTGCCTGAAAAAGCGCACGATATAGTCAAAGCCGGTATGGCCTTGGTACCCGAAGGCCGACAGTTGTTTCCACAAATGACCGTGCTTGAAAATCTCGAATTGGGCGGTTGGCTGCAAAAACCCAATGTTCGCCAAGAACGCATGGAAATGGTCTTGAATGACTTTCCTAAATTGCGCGAACGTGCCACCCAATTGGCCGGCACCATGAGTGGCGGCGAACAACAAATGGTCGCCATTGCTCGCGCCATGATGTCGGCCCCTCGCCTCCTCATGCTCGATGAACCCTCATTGGGTTTGGCACCTCGCATGGTTGATGAGTTGTTGGCCATGACACGACGCATTGCCGATCAAGGCACCACAGTGCTGATGGTTGAGCAAAATGTGCGCAAGGCATTGGCCGTCGCAGATCGGGGCTATGTCATTGAACGCGGCGCACTGGTGGCGCATGGCTCCTCCAAACTGCTGGCGCGTTCTAGCGTGATTCAGGAAGCCTATTTGGGTGCTGCTGCAAGTGACACCCGCACCGCCTCTCAAGCACTTGAAAAAACAGTGCGATCCAATTGATTTAACAAAGATACCTAGGAGTCAACCTCATGTCTGACATGTCCATGCTGATCAATGGCCTCAAGGTGAGTGCCGAAAACAACGCCACCTTTGAGCGCCGCAATCCACTTGACGGCACAGTTGCCACACGTGCACCAGCGGCCTCCCCTGCTGATGCTATTTTGGCGGTGGAAGCGGCGGCCGAGGCCTTCAAAACTTGGTGCGATGTCGGCCCCAACGAAAGACGTGCATTGCTGCTCAAAGCGGCCGACAAATTGGAAGCCAAAACCCCTGAATTCATCAAGGCAGTGCCAGAAGAAACAGGTGCCACCGGCATGTGGGCTGGCTTCAATGTGTTCTTGGCAGCAGGCATGATCAGAGAAGCAGCATCTTTAACAACACAGGTCTCTGGTGAGGTCATTCCTTCTGATGTGCCGGGCAGCCTGGCCATGGGCATCCGCCAACCAGCGGGTGTTATTTTGGGCATTGCACCTTGGAATGCGCCCGTCATTTTGGGCGTGAGGGCCATTGCCACGCCTTTGGCTTGCGGGAACACGGTCATTTTGAAGGGCTCAGAAAACTGCCCCAAAACGCATCAACTCATTGTGGAAGCATTTCAAGAAGCTGGCTTTCCGCCAGGTGTTGTCAATTACATTACCAACGCGCCGGCCGATGCGGCATCGGTGGTTGAAGCCATCGTGGCCCACCCTGCGGTGCGTCGCGTCAACTTCACCGGTTCAACTAAAGTGGGCAAACTTTTGGCTCAAACTTGTGCCAAGTATTTGAAACCTGCCATCTTAGAACTGGGCGGCAAAGCGCCAATGGTGATATTGGACGACGCCGACATTGACGATGCGGTTAACGCAGCGACGTTCGGCAGCTTTGCCAACAGTGGTCAAATTTGCATGAGCACCGAGCGCATTGTGGTGGACGAAAAAATAGCCGATGAGTTTGTCAAACGCTTTGCCAACAAAGCCAAGAACTTGCCCTTGGGTGACCCCCGCAAACCCGAGCCTGTGGTTTTGGGCAGCGTCATTGGCATGAGCACGGTGACACATTGCAACGAACTCATTGATGACGCCATTGCCAAAGGTGCCAAGCTGTTGTGTGGCGGCAAATCGACCGACACCCTGATGCCAGCCACCTTGCTGGACCATGTGACACCTGCCATGAGAATTTACCGCGAAGAAAGCTTTGCACCTGTGAAAGCCATTGTGCGCGTTAAAGGGGTGGAAGAAGCCATTGCCTGTGCCAACGACAACGAGTACGGCTTGTCATCTTCTGTGTTTGGTCGAGACATTGCGCGTGCATTCAATGTCGCTCGCAAAATTGATTCAGGCATCTGCCATGTGAATGGCCCGACCGTACATGACGAAGCTCAAATGCCTTTTGGTGGCGTGAAAGGCAGCGGCTATGGCCGTTTTGGCGGCAAAGCCGGCATCCATGAATTTACTGAATTGCGCTGGATTACCATTCAAACAGCGCCGCGTCAGTATCCGTTTTGATTTACTGACTTCTCTTCCGCTTGGCCAAAATATAGGCTGAGTTGAGGCCAGTAAACACCATGATGGGCCACAGCCACGTGCAAATCATGATCCAAAAAACTCGCCCCTCCAACACCGAGGCTTGTTCTGCTTTGGACTCTTTGTCGGGCCCTTCACTGAAAAGGTGCCGATGAGAGAAAGTGGCAAAGCCAAAGCAAACACCGAGGAAAAGGTACAGGGGAATCAAAATCGTTTCAAAACTCACGGTGCCTCTCCTTTGCTTAGATGATCAAACATCTTAGGAGAAGCAAACCCGTTGTGTCAACTTTTGTTGAAAATTAACCCGTCAATAAAAAATGACATTACTTAGATTTGATCAATCGCGGTGTTGCTTTGGGGCTTCTCGCCCTCTGTGTCGGCAATGGCAAAACGGTCGTCTGTCCGCGTGTAAAAACTTGCACCAAACCTAGCGACTGGCCGGTAGTCTTTGAGGTTCACGCGCCAAGCTTTGGTGTCAATTAATCCGTCGCGCGCCGCTAGCCACTGAATGCGTCCAATGAACACATAACGGCTGGGTGTTTCCAGTTTTTCATGCAACACACATTCAAAGGCAATGGGAGCCTCTGCAATTCTGGGTGGTTTGACGGTACGAGAAGGCACTGGTGTAAAGTCAACCTCGGTTAGCTCACTGATGTTGGATGGAAAATTTTTACCGCAGTCATGCATTTTTTTTGCAATAGGCTCATCCGACATGTGCACCACAAATTGACCGTTGTGCAAAATATTGGCGGCCGTATCTTTCAATTGCCCGTCTTGCAATCGGTTGATGCTGATCATCAAGATGGGCGGATCTTCGCCAATCATGTTGAACATGGAAAATGGCGCTGCATTGACAACACCATTGGCACCCACAGTGGTGACCAGCGCAATGGGCCTTGGCACAATGAGACTGGCCATCAGTTTGTAGCGCTCATAGCTTGTGATGTCGTCAAAGTTGACTTCGGTCATACGTCGTATCTATTCATAAAAAATTCATCTTAACCAAAACAAAAAGCGGCGCCGTCAATCGACATGATTGACAGCACCGCCTGTGGGTTAAATCAATTAAACGATCACTTCAACTTTGGCGCGCTTTGCTACAGCCGTCCATGTGTTAATTTGTGATTGAATCAATTTTGTAAATTCATCGCCCACCACGGGCGTTTTGCGTGGCAATGTTTGTACCGCCTCTAATGCGGCCATGACATCAGGCTTGGCGAGCAACTCTGGCATGAGCGACGAAATTTTTTGCACGATGGGTGCAGGCAGATTTTTGGGTGCAGACATTCCGAGCCACTGAGATCCAGTCAGAGAGTTGTAGCCCAGTTCAGCAAACGTGGGAATGTTTGGAAATGCTGGGAGACGTGTGGGAGTAGATACCGCCAGCGCTCTCACAGAACCCGACTTGAGGCGTTCTACGTTGGTGGTGACAGGATCAAACACACTGTCGATTTGGCCGCCCATCAAGTCTTGTAATGCAGGCGCGCTACCTTGGTATGGCACATGATCGTGTTCATTGGCTTGACCATCAATTTTGAGCAACTCACCAAATAGATGGTTGGCAGAACCAATGCCAGAAGAACCGTAGCGCACAGGCTTGGTCTTGGCCGCATTCACATATTGCGCCAAGTTTTGATAGGGTGACTGACCTCTCACAATGAGCAACATGGGGGCTTCAACCAACATGGCCATGTGTGTGAAATCACCCACGGGATCAAAAGGCATGGACTTGCGTGTAGCGGTGGCATACACATGAACAGAAGCATGGCTCACCAACAGCGAGTAGCCATCAGCAGCCTGACGCGATGCATATTCGGTGCCAATTAAACCGCCCGCACCGGCTCTATTTTCAACCACAACGGTTTGAGACAAAGCTTGCGACAAATGAGGCGCCAACAAACGAGCCACCGTGTCAACCAATCCGCCGGGTGGGTATTGACATATGAGTCGAATGGGTCCTCTGCTGGGCCATGCTGCAGACTGTGCATGAACCCAGGGTGCTGCGACTGCAGATGCGGCGGCTGCCAATAAATCACGACGCTTCATATGTTCTCCTTGAATGGATGATTTGAAAAAGTTAAGATGACGACTCGTTGAAAAAAACCTTCAACGTTTCAGCACAAACCGTGCCCGCGGCCACCAACTTGATGTGCATCAAGATAAGGAATTGAAAATTTTGACGCACCAGTTTTGGGATTGGCCGCACCAAAATGTGACTGAAGCTCTTGCCCTCCCCAAAAAAACAAGTCATGCAAGAAAAACCCACTGCCAAATACCTGCTGATTAATCCCAACACCAACGGATTGACCACCCAGCGACTTCAAGAAGCCCTGTTGCCTCAAATGCCATCACACGCAAGCTTGGAAGTTATAACGGCCTCATTTGGTGCCACCTACATTGCCTGCGAAGCCAGCCATGCCATTGCGGCCCATGCCTGTGTTCAAGCTTGGGCAGACTATTTGGCGACCGCCAATGCCACCTTGAAGGGCGTGTTGATAGGCTGCTTTGGCGATCCTGGTTTGTTTGCCCTGCGAGAAATGTCAAACTGCCCTGTCACTGGTTTGGCTGAAGCCTCGTTCATTCAAGCTGCGGCACATGGCCCCTTCGCAATCGTGACCGGGGGTGAGCGCTGGAAACCCATGCTCCACCGATTGGCGGGCAACCTCG
>JBIKJX010000098.1:0-6448 GCA_044360785.1 Limnohabitans sp. | reverse complement strand
CATTCAAATTGCGCTCATTGAACCTGGCGCCATTCACACCGGTTTCAATCAGGCCATGACCAACAGCAAGTACGAATGGATGAATGCGTCGTCTTATTTTTTTCACCAAGCAGAAGCCATGAAGAAGAAAGAGCGCGCTACTTTTAAATTTTTAGAAGCACGCAGTACGCATGGCATCGTCCAGCAAATCATCAAAGCAGCTGAGGCCAGTCGGCCCAAGCTGCGCTATGTTTCGCCTTGGATTCAAGGCTTTGGCATTCGACTGGCCAGAATTTTTGGAGTGTGACCATGCGTTTGACTAAAACAACTTCATTTTTTCTGTTGCTGGCACTGCTGGCCCTCTTGGCCGGTGCTTTGTATGCATTTCGCGAACCCCTGAGCATGGCCATTGCCAAACGTGTTGCCGCACAGCGTATGAGCAGCAACCCGCTTCAAGATTTACCCGATGGTTTGCACATTGCAGTGTGCGGTGCTGGCTCACCCATGCCCGATGAAAAGCGGGGTGGCCCCTGTACGTTGGTCATTGCCGGTCAGCAAATGTTTGTCTTTGACACAGGCAATGCCAGCGTTCGAAATATCAACAAAATGGGATTCAACACTGGCCTCATTCAGGGTGTTTTCTTAACCCACTTTCATTCCGATCACATTGATGGCATGGGGGAGTTGTTGTTGCAACGCTGGGTTTCCAATTCCAATTCGCAAGCCCTGAATGTCTATGGCCCCGAAGGTGTTGACACGGTTGTGAATGGTTTCATGCAGGCCTACAGCTTAGACCGAGGCTACCGAGTGGCGCACCATGGCGAGGCCATTGTGCCCAGCAGCGGATTTGGCGCCAAGCCCATTTCGTTCAAAACCCAAGCCTTTGAAACCACGCTGGTATACGAAAGCCAAGACACCAAAATTCATGCCTTCAGCGTGGCGCATGCCCCCATTCATCCTGCTGTGGGCTACAAAATTCAATACAAAGACAGAAGCATTGTGATCAGCGGCGACACCACCCCTTCGGTGCATGTCACCAAGGCTGCGCAGGGTGTCGATGTTCTCATCCACGAAGCCATGTCGATGGAATTGATGAAGCTGTTGCAAGAAGGTGCCAAAACGGCCAAGCGTGACAAGCTTGAACAAATCATGAAGGACATCACGGACTACCACACCTCTCCCGTGCAAGCTGCCGAAATTGCCCAACAAGCCCAGGTGGCTTATTTGTTGTTGCACCACATTGCCCCACCCTTGCCTCTGCCAGGCTTGGTCGATGTTTTTCTGAAGGGCACCGCCGACGCCTTCAAAGGCAAGATTCAAGTGGCCAAGGACGGTGATTTTTTAAGCCTCCCTGCAGGCCAAAAAACCATTCAAGTCAGCCATCTTTTTTAATGTGAATATTGAGTTAGAACCCCGCCATGCGATCACTTCCACACGTTGCAAACTTTCTTCGAACGCCTGAAGAACGTTTTCAACAATTGCCCGACTTTGCGTACACACCCCACTACACCGAATTGGGAGGACTCCGAATTGCCCACATCGATGAGGGACCCAGGGACGGTCCGGTGGTTTTACTCATGCATGGCGAACCCGCTTGGTCGTTTTTGTACCGAAAAATGATTCCCATTTTGGTGGCGGCCGGCATGCGGGTTTTGGTGCCCGATCAAGTTGGTTTTGGTCGCTCCGACAAACCCACACAACGATCAGACTACACCTACGAAAATCATGTGCAGTGGATGAGCGCTTGGCTGGAATCAGTTAATGCCAAAGACATCACACTTTTTTGCCAAGACTGGGGCTCGCTCATTGGTTTGCGGATGGTGGCAGAAATGCCCGATCGATTTGCCCGCATTGCCTTAAGCAACGGCGGTTTGCCCACAGGCAAAGAGAAAATTCCAAGGGCCTTCCATATCTGGCGCGCCTTTGCCATGTACAGCCCCTGGTTTCCCATTGGCAAAATTGTCAGAACGGGATGCGCACAAGGCTTAAACGACTTGGAAGTTGCTGCATACGATGCGCCCTACCCCAACAGTCGGTACAAAGTGGGGGCCAGAGTCTTCCCCACGCTGGTCCCCATCCACCCGAATGACCCCGCTGGGCCCGCTAACGAGCGCGCCTGGGAGCTTTTCAAGGCTTGGCACAAACCTTTCATTACCCTGTTCAGCACCCGCGACCCCGTCACAAAGGGTGGTCAAGTGGCTTGGCAGCGCAAAGTTCCGGGCGCGTCAGGCCAAAACCACACGCAAATTAGGGGTGCTGGGCACTTTGTACAGGAAGACAAAGGGCAAGAACTTGCACGGGCTTTGATCCAATACATACACGACAACCCTCAAACTACATAAAATTCGGTCAATATTTAGGATTTCTTCATGTCTGAACTTGCCGTTAGAAAACTTTTGGTGGACCTGAACACCCCCTTCGACACCCGCTGGTGTGGTGGCGACGCGTTCAAATCTGCCTTCTTCAATGCACTGTCCATGAGCTTTCCTGTGGGCGAGCAGTTCTTCATTGATTCAGTCCGTGAAGGTGCCAAGCAGATGGACGACGCCACACGGGAAAAATTTGCCGAGGAAGTGAAAGGCTTCATAGGCCAAGAAGCGACACACCGCCGCATCCATGCATTGTTCAATGGCCACATTGAACTGCAAGGCTTTAAGAACATCATTGCCGAGCGCTCAGCCAAGCGCATCAAAGCCAATTCGCATCAAAACGTGCGTCAACAATTGGCAGCCACTGCAGCCACCGAACACTTCACGGACATCTTTGCCGATTGGTTGTTAAGTCATCCCGAGATTTTTGAAGGTGCTGAGCCGCGCCTCAAAACCATGTGGCAATGGCACGCAGCCGAAGAAGCCGAACACCGTTGCACCGCCTTTGATGTTTACAAAGCTTTGGGCGGTAATGAAAAATGGCGCATTCGCATTTTTCATTATGTGACCTACACCTTCCTCACCGATGTGATGCTTCAAACTATGCACAACTTGTGGCGCGACGGTAGCTTGTTCAAGTTCAGTACTTGGAAAAGCGGGTACAAATTGTTGTTGGCAAAAGATGGCTTGTTCACCAGCAACTTTGGACACTGGAAGTCTTACAAAAAAGCCAGCTTCCATCCTGCACAGCAGAGCGACAAACTGTCACAAGAATGGCTGCAAAACAATGCCAGCGCTTATTCTTTGGTAGGCGGCAGCAACTGACATGCAGTTAGCTTTTGGGCCGATCATTCACAAGTGATCGGCTCATGCAAAGAGATTGTTTTGAAATGGCTTATTCAAGCTTGATGTTGGCAGCCTTGATCACTTGCGCCCATTTTTCAATTTCTGCTTTTTGAAAACTCAAAACTTGATCAGGTGTCAGCACTGAAGGCTGCATGCCAAGACCTTTAATTCTGTCTTGCATTTCAGTTGTCTGAATGATCTTGAGAATTTCGGCGTGCAATTTATCAACGATAGGCTTGGGCGTTCCTGCTGGCGCAAACAAGGCTTGCCACGACACCACTTCAAAACCTTGCGTTCCCGGCCAGCCAGATTCTGCCACTGTGGGAACATCGGTGAAAGCATCCGTCAAGCGTTTGCCAGAGGTCACCGCCAGCGCACGCAGCTTGCCACTTTGAATGTGTGCCCCAGCCACCACTGTGGTGTCAAACATGAAATCGACTTGGCCGCTCATGACGTCTTGAATGGCAGGCGCGCTGCCCTTGTAGGGCACATGCGTGAACTTCACATCGCCTTTGAATGCCAACAATTCTTGTGCCAAATGTTGGGAGGTTCCATTGCCCGCCGAAGCGCCCGACAACTTTCCAGGATTGGCTTTTGCAGCCATCATTAAATCGCGAAGCGATTTGTAAGGGCTGTTGGCGGCGACCACCAAGACGACAGGATTGGTGCCATACAAATAAACAGGCGTGAAAGACTTAATGGGGTCGTAGCCCAGTTTGGGATACAAGCTGATGTTGATGGCGTGCGAGCTGATGGTGCCGCCCAAAAGATGATGACCATCTGCGGGGGCACGCGCTGCAATTTCAGACCCTACACTGCCGCCTGCACCGCCTTTGTTTTCAATGACCATGGTGGTGCCTAGCGCAGCACCCAGTTTTTGCGACACCAAACGGGCCAAGATATCGGTGGTTCCCCCTGCAGGAAAGGCCACCAAATAATTGATTGGTTTGGCAGGCCAAGCAGACTGACTGAAGGAATTTGTTGTGAGCAAGCCGGCAGCAAGGGCTATTGACGTTTGCAGAAATTGACGGCGATCAGTCATGTGGGTCTCCTAGTTTGATACTGGCTAGATGCAAGTTGTGATTTTAGGTAATGGGGGCGGGGTTGAACAGGACCAATGCGTTGTGAAGTTTCCAATGCTCTGCCCAAGTTTGGCGGCCACTGGCCACCTCAATCAACAATTTAAACAATTCCCAACCACCCTCTTCAATGGAAATTTCGCCATCAGCCACACGGCCAGCATTCAAGTCCATCAAGTCGTGCCAGCGATTGGCCAATTCTGTTCTGGTTGCAACTTTGACAACAGGGCAAGCTTGCAAACCATAAGGGGTGCCACGCCCTGTTGTAAAAACATGCAGGTTCATGCCTGCGGCCAATTGCAAAGTTCCGCAAATGAAATCACTGGCCGGCGTTGCGGCAAAGACCAATCCCTTTTGATTGGCTTGAAGTTTTTCACCGGGTGCCAACACATGCTGAATAGGCATGGAACCACTTTTAACAATGGAACCCATGGCTTTCTCAACAATGTTGGACAAACCGCCGGCCTTGTTACCGGGGGTGGTGTTGGCACTTCGGTCTGCTTGGCCGCGCTCTAAGTATTGGTCGTACCAAGACAATTCGCGCACAATGCTTTGCGCCACATCGGTACTGGCTGCACGGTGCGTCAATTGGGCCACAGCATCTCTAACTTCTGTGTTCTCGCTGAACATGACAGTGGCACCCGCGCGAACCAACAAGTCGGTGGCATAGCCCACGATGGGGTTGGCAGTTACACCAGAGAATGCATCGCTGCCACCACACTGTACGCCCACCACAAGTTCACTGACTGGCACAGTTTCTCGATGCCTGGCGTTCAATCGTTGCAAATGAGGTTTGGCACTTTCAACAATGTGCTGAATCATGCTCATGAAGCCAACATGCTGTTCTTCTTGCAAGCAAACTGTGTGCGGGCCGTCGCTCTCAGATTGCGAGGACATCAATGGAAAACTTCCGGGGGGCAACAAACGCAAAGGCGGTAATTTTTCGCATCCCAGACTGACCACCAAAACTTCATTGCCAAAATTAGGATTGAGGCTGATGTTGCGTAAGGTCCGAATCGGAATGATGGCGTCTGGCGCATCGATGGCCACGCCACAGCCATATGCGTGCTCGATGCCCACCACATCATCGACGTTGGGATACAGGGGCAACAATTCTTGTTTGATTTTTTGAACGGCCAAATCGACAACACCGGCCACACATTGAACGGTGGTGGTCACGGCCAAGATGTTGCGTGTGCCCACTGATCCGTCCGCGTTTCGATAGCCTTCAAAAGTAAAGTCATTGAGCACTTCAGCCAAAGGCACTTTGGCAGTGGCCATCGGCAAATTTTCGAAGTTGCGCGCAGCGGGCATTTCAAGCAATCGCTCATGCACCCAACTGCCAGCCTCAATGTTTTGTTTGGCAATGCCAATGCTCACGTTGTAACGCATCACGGCTTGGCCCGCAGTGATGTTGACAAGTGCGACTTTGTGACCTTGTGGAACTGCGTTGACCAACGTAATGGCGGGAGCCGTGCGATGTTTGCGAACCTGATCACCTGCCTTTAATCCACCTGCTGTGACCACAATGGCAACGTTGTCATCCTCGTGCATGGCGATGACCGGGTACTCTTTCGCATTCATATCAAAACATTACTTAAAAGTTTGCGGCAACCACAGTGAAAACGCGGGGACATAGGTGACGGCAATCAATGTCATACACAGTGCACCATAAAACGGTGCAATTGTCCGCATCACCTGCCCCACGGATATTTGACCAATGGCACACCCCACAAACTGAACAGTGCCGACAGGGGGCGTGTTAAGTCCCAAGGCACAATTGATGAGCATCAAGATACCGAACTGCAGGGGGTCCATACCAAACTGCATGGCGATGGGCAAGAAAATAGGCGTGCAAATGAGGATGGTGGCAGCCATGTCTAAGAATGTGCCCAAGATAAAAAGCAGCACATTGATCATGAGAAAGATCACCCATGGTTGGTCACTGACCAGCTTCATCATTTCGCCTGTTTTTTGTGGCACTTCATACAAAGCCATGAAGTAGCCAAAAGCAGCAGAAATACCAATGAGCAAGAGAACAACACCCGTCGTTTTACAGGCCTTGGCGCATGCCTTGAGAAAATTGGCCCAGGTTAAAGAACGGTAAACAATGACCGTCACAAACAAGGCCCATGCCACTGCAATGGACGCAGACTCTGTGGCCGTAAATGCACC
>JBIKJX010000097.1:0-6473 GCA_044360785.1 Limnohabitans sp. | reverse complement strand
CAAAATAAATGTCTAAGCCGTCGTCTGATTCCTGGTGCAAGTCAACGGTGATAGTTTTTTTTCATGTTTTTTTCAGTGGATGACTTCAGGTGTCAAGGCTTGGATAGCTTGGTAGTTTGTTAAAAACACTTGGCCGTGCAAATGGGCCAGGAAATTTGTTGTATTGAGTTTGTCCATCACCGGCCCTTTTATTTCCGAGAAGTGTAAAGCGATGCCGGAGTCTTTTAATCGGCTGGCGATAGCTTCTAAACTCTCCAAAGCGCTGGCATCTATGTCGTTGACAGCTGAGCATTGAAGCAATACGTGCTCTAGCTGTGGACGTGCTGCCACCTCTGCGTTGATACGGTCTTCTACCCCCCGTGCGTTGGCGAAAAACATGCTAGCGTCCACCCGCAAGCAAACCAACTTGGGACTTGTTAACACATCGTGGCGCAACACGTTGCGAAAGTGCTCGGTGCCTGGAACAAGACCCACGGTTGCGATGTGAGGTCTGCTGGCTCTGAACAAAAACAGCGCCAAAGACACCAACACACCCAACACCAAACCCGTTTCCACACCCACCAACAAGGTTGCCAGTAAGGTGGTAGAAACGGCGATAAAGTCCAGTTTGGAGAAGCGCCAAGTAGATTTCAAAATGCCAAAGTCGACCAAAGAGAGCACCGCCACGATGATGGTGGCCGCCAGTGTGGCCTGAGGCAGATAGTAAAGTGCAGGAGTCAAGAAAAGCGAAGCCAGAGTGATGCCCGCCGCCGTGTAAACGCCTGCTGCAGGTGTGACAGCGCCAGCGTCAAAATTGACCACTGACCGAGCAAAACCACCGGTGACGGGAAAGCCGCCAGTGAAGGCCGCCGACAAGTTGCTGGCACCCAAGGCAACCAACTCTTGGTCGGGCTCAATGCGTTGGCGCCGTTTTGCGGCCAAGGTTTGTCCCACCGACACCGATTCGACAAAACCTACCACGCTGATCAGCAACGCAGGCACCAATAACTTTTGCCACAAGGCCATGTCCCATAAGGGTGTGGTGAGTGGGGGCAATCCTTGCGGTACAGTGCCGACCAATTTCATGCCTTGGCCTTGCCAGTCCAGCGCCCATGCCAACAAAGTGGTCAATGTAATTGCGAACACGGGGCCTGCCTTGGCCAGTACATCGGCCAGCTTGGGTTTGAGGCCAGCAGAAATGAGCAGGGGTTTCAAGCCCTTGCGGACCCAGAATAAAAACACGGTGGCCGCTATGCCTACACCTAGAGTGAGCAGGTGCAGGTTGGAGGCTTGGTGCGTCAGCGCAGAAAGCAGCTCTAAAAAGTTGTGGCCCTCGGCTTTCACACCCATGAGTGTTTTGATTTGGCTCAAGGCGATCAACAAACCAGAAGCGGAAATGAATCCTGAGATGACCGGATGGCTCAGAAAGTTTGCTAAAAAGCCCAACCTCAAAAACCCCATGATCAGCAACATGCCGCCCGACAAAAACGCCAATGTGATAGCGACTTGCCAATAAGCATGCGTCCCCGAAGCTGCATGTTCCGCCACCGCCGCAGCGGTCATCAAAGAAACCACGGCCACAGGCCCTACCGCCAAGACACGGCTGCTTCCCAGCACTGCATATAGCAGCAAGGGCGCGACGCTGGCGTATAAACCCACCTCGGGTGGCAAGCCTGCCAACAAAGCATAGGCCAAGCTTTGCGGGATCAACATGATGGTGACGATGAGTGCCGCCACCATATCATTGGTGAAGGTTTCTCGGTTGTATTGGCGACCCCACGCCAACATGGGAACAGCGGGTAGCCAGCGTCGAAGTGCAGTCATTAACCCACCATTTCAGGTTGCGCCAACCATTCGCGGCCTTTGAGCATGGCCTCCCAATAAATCAAGGGCAATAGCCGCTCTTTCAAAAGCCATGCCAGTGCAGATGGCTTGGTGCCGTCAATTAGCCAGGTTGGAAAGCTGGGCGCCAACTTGCCGCCATAGGTGAACTCGGCCAACACAATCTTGCCGCGCTCGACTGTTAAGGGGCAAGAGCCATAGCCGTCGTATTTCGCCTCGCCATGAATTTGGCCGAGCGAGACCAATAAATTGTGGGCAACCACAGGGGCTTGCATTCGTGCAGCCGCAGCAGTTTTTGCGTTGGTGGTATTGGCTACGTCGCCCAAAGCAAAGACATTGGCATAGGTCTTGTGGCGCAATGAAGAAGGGTCTACATCCACCCAGCCTGCAGCATCTGCCAGGGGGCTCACGCGCACAAAATCGGGTGCTTTTTGTGGAGGTACCACATGGATCATGTCGAAATCTCGCACGACTTTTTCTTTGCTGCCATCGGCCAAGTTTTTCATGAAAGTGGCACGCTTGGCTGGGCCGTCCACAGACACTAGGGTTTCGCCAAAGTTCAGACCGATGCGGTATTTCTTCACATATTCCATGAGGGCTGGCACATAGTCAGCCACACCAAACAAAACTGCCCCGGCATTGCAGAACTGGATGTCTATGTTGTTCAACAAGCCTTGACGGGTCCAATGGTCGGCCGACAAGTACATGGCCTTTTGCGGCGCACCAGCGCACTTGATGGGCATGGGTGGCTGGGTAAATAGGGCTTTACCTCCTTTGAGGTTTTGCACCAACTCCCAGGTGTAAGGGGCTAAATCGAAGCGGTAATTGGAGGTGACGCCATGACGTCCAAGGGTGTCATTCAAGCCCTCAATACCCTGCCAGTCAAGCTTTAAACCAGGACAAACCACCAGCTGCTTG
This sequence comes from Limnohabitans sp., assembly GCA_044360785.1. GTDB lineage: Bacteria > Pseudomonadota > Gammaproteobacteria > Burkholderiales > Burkholderiaceae_C > Limnohabitans_A. The sequence continues at coordinate 3,734 of JBIKJX010000097.1, read as the reverse complement.
TATTTCACAACACGGCAGCCTTCCAAAATGATTTGGTTGTTGTCAGGCTCAAAAGCGGCGACAGCAGCTTTGATCCAACGCACCCCCGTTGGGATGATGGAGGCCATGACGCGGGCGGTTGATGCAGCTTCAAATATGCCACCACCGACCATGGTCCAGCCAGGCTGATAGAAGTGGGCATCCGCCGGATCAATGATGGCGATATCAAGCATGGGGCTGCGTGCCAACAAACTGGATGCGACAGAAATGCCAGCAGCGCCAGCACCGATGATGAGCACATCGTGGCGTGCATCTGATGCGTCAGAAGGTGTTTTACCACCATTGGCAATGCGCTGCACCAAGGCCTTCATGTCAAAGCCCGCTTTTTGGGAGGCCTCCAAAATGTGCGGCAATGATGTTGAGCCTGCTTGCGACAAAGCCCATAAGGTTGTTGAACGCATACCTGTTCGGCAGTAGGCTAGCACGGGTCCGGGGAGGGCGTTAAGCAGTTGCCCAAACGCTTGGCCCTCTTCGTCTCTGACCTTGCCAGACTCTGCGGGCAGATATTTGGCTTCTAAGCCATATTGGTTGGCGGCTTGCTCGATTTCTTTGAAGCTAGGTTGATCGGGGCCTTCGCCGTCAGGCCGGTTGCAAATGATGGCTTTGAAACCAGCTCGTGCGATTGCTTGAATCTCGGACACCAGGACTTGCGGGCTGATGGAAAGATTTGAAGTGAGTGTTTTAATTTCCATAAGGTCTCCGATGATGAGGTTCAAGTAGCGTTCAATTTGGCTTTGCGAGGTGCGTGGACAAAACGGTCCATCAACTCAAAGCCCAGCATGCCCACCAACATGGCTAAGACAAACACCAGCGCCTTGGGTTGACCATCGGCCATTGACACTAGGGCCGGGCCAGGGCAAAAACCGGCTAAGCCCCAACCAGCGCCAAACATCAAACTACCGATCACCAGCTTTTTGTCGATGTCAGTGTTGGTCGGAAATCGCAACACACCGCCCAAAAAGGTGGTGGTGCGTTTTTTGGCGACGGTGAAGGCAACCACGCCCACCATGATGGCACCGCCCATGACCAGTGCGAGTGAAGGGTCCCAATTCCCAAACAAATCGAGGAAGCCAATGACTTTACTGGGGTCGGTCATGCCCGAGAGCATCAAACCTACGCCAAACATGAGACCGACGATAAATTCAACGACGTGATGGATATGATTTTTTTGAATCATGATTTTTTCCTTAAATGATGGCGAGGTGACGCATGACATAGACCATGGCAAAGCCAGCACCCATGAAAGACAGGGTGGCGACCAAGGAGCGTGGTGACAAACGGGACAAGCCGCAGACACCATGACCGCTGGTGCAACCGGAGGCATAGCGGGTGCCTATACCTACCAGCAAACCGGCGATCACAACCATCATCTCGGTGGCGTCAATGCGCGGTGCGATGATGTACTGGGTGGGTACCACAGCATGGAAAACCATCGGTGCTGCTGCAAAACCTAACAAAAATGAGACGCGCCAGAAGGTATCGCCTCGTTTGGGGGGCAATAAACCACCCAAGATGCCGCTAATGCCTAAGATGCGGCCGTTGACCAATATGAAGATGGCCGAGGCCACCCCCAGAATGATGCCGCCGGCGAGAGATGCGAAAGGCGTGAAATGTACCCAATCGATGTTCATGTTGATGCTCCTTCTTGTGTTTCGCAAAATTGAGCAAATAAAACGTTCATGACCGCCAGCGCTTGGGGACTGGCGATTTGGTAGTAGATGTTTTTGCCATCACGGCGGGTGGTCACCAGCTCTTCGTCTCGCAAGACCGTGAGCTGCTGCGACAAGGTGGGCTGCACGATGCCCAAAATTTCTTCCAACTCACCCACACGCTTTTCGCCCTGTGACAGTTGGCACAGCAACATTAAACGGTCAGGGTTGGAGAGCACTTTCATCAGACGGCAGGCATGTTCGGCTGAGGTTTTCATTTTTTCAAGGTCCAGTGTGGTGGTTTCCATGGTCGGGTGTACCTGCTTTTCGATTAAAGATATGAAATTATATTGACGAATAAATTATTAGTCAATATAATATTAAAAACTTAATCAAAAAGGGAGTTCTCGATGACCGCCACCCATATCAAACCACTCGTTCACGGTATGTTTGACCCCGCCACCTGGACCGTCACTTATGTGGTTTACGAAAAGCCTGGTTCCGCTTGCGCCATCATTGACTCGGTGTTGGACTACGACCCCAAGTCGGGCCGTACCAGCCACAAGTCAGCAGACAAAGTGATCGATTTTGTCAAAGCCAATGATCTGAAAGTGGAATGGATTCTTGAAACCCATGCCCACGCCGATCACCTGAGCGCCGCCCCTTATTTAAAACAGAACTTAGGTGGCCAAACCGCCATCGGTGACCACATTGATGGCGTGCAAAAAGTATTCAAGGGCATCTTCAACATGGAGGAGAGCTTCAAGCCTGACGGATCTCAGTTTGATCATTTGTTCGCTGAAGGTGAAACGATCACCATTGGGAACCTGACAGGTCACACCTTGTATGTGCCTGGGCATACGCCTGCGTGTGTGGCTTACCAGTTTGGCGATGCCGTTTTTGTTGGCGACACTCTGTTCATGCCTGATGTTGGCACCGCACGCTGCGACTTCCCCGGTGGCGATGCCAAAACTCTGTATGCCTCGACACGCAAAATTTTGAGCCTTCCGCCTGAGACACGTTTGTTCATGTGTCACGACTACCCACCCAATGGTCGCCCTGTAAATTTTGAGACGACTGTGGCAGAGCAAAAAGCCAAGAACATCCATGTTCACGACGGCATCAGTGAAGCCGAGTTTGTTGAAATGCGAACCAAGCGAGACGCAACATTGGAAATGCCAGTGCTCATCCTGCCAGCGGTACAAATCAACATTCGAGCTGGCGAGTTGCCACCTAAGGAAGACAATGGCATTGCCTATGTCAAAATTCCTTTGAACGCACTTTGACTATGTCTGGATTTACCCATCCCCAGGCTACCTGGGACAAACGGTTTTCAACGCCCGACTATGTCTTCGGTGAGGCGCCCAATGATTTTTTGGTTTCCCAAGCTTCGCGTTTGGGCCATGGTCATGCATTGGCTTTAGCGGATGGTGAAGGACGTAACAGTGTTTGGCTGGCTCAGCAAGGCTTCACCGTTGATGCCTTTGACTTCTCAGCGCCCGCCGTTGCCAAAGCTCAAGCCTTAGCTGCTAAGCGACATGTGCGCGTTAATTACAACTGCAGTGATTGGCAATCTTTTGATTGGAAAGATGCACACTACGACTTAGTTGTCGGCGTTTTTTTCCAATTTGCTGCGCCAACGGAACGCGCTGAATTGTTTGAAAAAATCAAGAGCACATTGAAACCCGGTGGCTTGCTCTTGATCCAGGGTTACGGCAAAAACCAGCTCAACTACAACACGGGCGGGCCAGGTAAGTTGGATCATTTGTACGACAACTCAATGATGCTTGAAGCTTTTGCGGGCTACGATGTATTGGTGTGCAACACTTATGAAACCATCATTCAAGAGGGCGCAGGCCACAGCGGCATGTCGGCTTTGGTGGGGTTTGTGGCGAGGAAACCATGACCGAGATCACTGTTCCCAAAATGCATTTGGTCTGCACGCATTGCAATGCAACTAACCGTGTGCCTGCAGACAAGCTTCAGGCAGAGCTCAACTGCGGTCAATGCCACGCTTCATTACTCAGCGTGCATCCAGACAACTTG
>JBIKJX010000096.1:0-6525 GCA_044360785.1 Limnohabitans sp. | reverse complement strand
GCGTGGCCACCGACGGCCACTTTCCTGGCGCAGAAGAAGCCTTCGACACCATGCGTTATTCACGTCCAGAAATTGAACGCATTGCCCACGTTGCTTTCCAAGCCGCTCGCAAACGCAGCAAAAAAGTGACCAGTGTTGACAAGTCCAATGTGCTTGAAACTTTCCAATTTTGGAAAGATGTGGTCACAGAGGTCCACAAAGAGTACCCCGATGTGGCGCTCGATCACATGTATGTCGACAACGCCGCCATGCAGTTGGTGAAAGAACCCAAGAAGTTTGACGTGGTGGTCACAGGCAACATGTTTGGTGACATTTTGTCCGACGAAGCCTCGATGTTGACGGGCTCCATTGGCATGCTGCCCTCCGCTAGCCTCAACAGTCAAAACCAAGGCTTGTACGAGCCAAGTCACGGCAGCGCACCTGACATTGCTGGTAAGGGTATTGCAAACCCATTGGCTACAATACTCTCAGCTGCCATGATGCTCCGTTTTTCATTGAACCAAGCCGAGTCTGCCGATCGCATTGAGACGGCTGTGAAGTCTGTCTTGGCTTCTGGTTTGCGCACTGTGGACATCTGGTCTGAAGGCACTCAAAAGGTCAGCACCCGCGAAATGGGCGATGCCGTTGTGAAAGCCATTACGAAAACGACAAAGCGCTAAGCGCTCAAAACTCGTCACGCCCTTCCGGCTCGACGAGTCGGAATCTCAAAATTAACATTGAAAGGGTGATGACATGGAATTGGTAGGACTTGTAGGCTGGCGTGGCATGGTGGGCTCCGTTTTGATGGACCGCATGCAAGCTGAGAATGACTTTGGTTTGATTGAACCTTTGTTCTTCTCAACCTCCAACTCTGGCGGCAAAGCGCCCGCTATGGCCAAAAACGAAACAACGCTGCAAGATGCTTTCAACATCGATGCCTTGAAGCGTTGCGACATCATCATCACTGCGCAGGGCGGCGACTACACCACTGAAGTATTCCCCAAGCTGCGTGCGGCAGGCTGGAATGGCCATTGGATTGACGCTGCGTCGACATTGCGCATGGACAAAGACGCCGTCATCATTTTGGATCCCGTCAACATGCCGGTCATCCAAACAGCCTTGAAAAATGGTGGCAAGAATTGGATTGGCGGCAATTGCACGGTCAGTTGCATGTTGATGGGTGTGGGCGCGTTGTACAAAGCCGGTTTGGTTGAATGGATGAGCACCCAAACATACCAAGCTGCCTCCGGCGGCGGCGCACAACACATGCGCGAATTGCTCACGCAATATGGCACCTTGAACGCAGAAGTCAAAGCCTTGCTGGACGACCCCAAGAGCGCCATTTTGGAAATTGATCGCAAGGTGATTGCTAAACAGCGCGCGCTCACAGGCGACGAAACCGCCAACTTTGGCGTGCCCCTGGGCGGCTCTCTCATTCCTTGGATCGACAAAGATCTGGGCAATGGCATGTCCAAAGAAGAGTGGAAAGGCATGGCCGAGTCCAACAAAATTTTGGGCCTGGGCGGTGACTTTGGCAAGCCAGCTATTCCAGTCGATGGTTTCTGCGTTCGCGTCGGTGCCATGCGCTGCCACAGCCAAGCGCTTACCTTCAAATTGAAAAAAGACATGCCACTGGCCGACATCGAAGCCATGATCGCGGCCGACAACCAGTGGGTCAAAGTGGTGCCCAACACACGTGAAGCCACCTTGAAAGACCTCACACCTGTTGCTGTCACTGGCACCATGACCATTCCAGTGGGTCGCATTCGCAAATTAGCCATGGGCCCTGAGTATGTTGGCGCCTTCACCATTGGCGATCAATTGCTGTGGGGCGCAGCCGAGCCATTGCGCCGCATGCTGCGCATTTTGTTGGATGCGTAATTGGCTAGCGACTTGATTTGATGCAAAGAAGCTTTCTCTTCATTGCCCACCTCATCTTTTTGATGGGCTTGAGCTTCGGTGCGCAAGCACTGACCTTGGCGGGCATTGAAGTGAAGTCACTCAAAGGCGAACCCCTCAAAGCTGAGGTGACTGTGCTCAATGCAAGCCCTGAAGAATGGGGGCAGTTGGTCGTCAAAGTTGCATCGCCCGATCGATTTTCACAATTAGGACTTGTCTACACACCTTCCGTTGGCCAACTCCAAATAGAGTTGTTTGAAACCAAAGAAGGCAATCAACGAATTCTTCTTTCTAGCCCTCAAAGTTTTTCAGACAATTTTGTTGATTTGTTGCTGGAGGCTCAAACAGCATCCTCTAAATGGGTCAAGGCTTTCACTTTGATGTTGAAAGCGCCGCAAGCGAAGGTCGAATCACCGCTGCAATTGGCCACTGCGCCAGCAACCACGGCCACACCCCAATCGACCACGCTACCAGCAGAGCATTTGGTGCAAAAAGGTGAAAGCGCAAGCCAAATCATTCAAAAGTGGCTGACCCAGGATATGAGCACACAGCAAATGCTGGTGGCTTTGCTGAAGAATCAACCGGATGCTTTCATTGAAGGCAATGTCAATTTGCTACGTGCAGGCGCGGTACTCAAAGCACCGACCCCAACAGCCGTACGAGCCATTGATCCTGACGAAGCGCGTCAATTTTTAGTGGTTCAGCAAAAAGAGTTCATTGCTTACTCTCAAGCGGCCTCTCAAAATACGCAACGGGTCAAGGGCCAAACACCCTCGAAACAAATTGTTGGCAAGGTCGGCCAGGACGAGCCTGCACCGCAAAATCCCGAACAAAGCATCGATCAACTCAGGCTGACCCAAGCCAAAATCGAAAAGCAGAATGAAGAAACTCGCATTGCTGCACAACGCGCGCTGCAAGATGCTCAAAAACAATTGGATGCGCTTCAAAATAATGTCGATCAATTGGTTCAATTGACATCCCCCAATACCCAAACTGTCGCTAACGCCGCCAAGCAAAAAGCGGCAACTGTCGATGCGGGTTCCGGTTGGCTCAACTTAAACCGACTGCTCGAATCGCCCCATCAAAGCTCTTACCTATGGGGCGCGCTCGCCCTGCTGGGCATCTTGCTACTGGGCGCAGGATTGCGAATTCAGACACGCAAGTCGTCATCCACCTTGAGCACATTGACGCCCGCAGCGCGTCAACCTCAAACGCAAGTTGTCAAAGGAAGTGCCAGTCCCCTTGAACTTCCCCCTGAAATCGCGGCATTGAACTTAGACCTCAATCCGCAAAACAACAACCTGGGTGGCAGTTTTCAATCGCCCACATCTACAAAGACCATTCAGTGAGAATCGCGCTGGGCATTTCCTACAACGGTCAGCCCTATCAAGGCTGGCAAAGCCAAAGCACGGGCCTCACCATCCAAGATAAATTGGAAAAGGCGCTCAAAGAATTTACCACTCAAAAAGTGACCACCCTGTGCGCAGGCCGCACCGATGCAGGCGTTCATGGCTTGATGCAAGTGGTTCATTTTGACACCCCACTTGAACGCGACATGGGCTCTTGGGTGCGCGGCACCAACCGATATTTGCCGGATGATATTTCTGTGCAATGGGCACAAGAAGTACCCACCGATTTTCATGCGCGAGGCAGTGCGCTATCGCGACGCTATGCTTACATCTTGTTGGAATCGCCCGTCCGGCCTAGCTTAGAAGCTGGTCGTGCGGGTTGGGTTTACCGTGCCCTCGATGAAGAATCGATGCAAAAAGCTTCCAAGCATTTGCTGGGCGAACACGACTTTTCCTCCTTCAGAGCCAGCAGTTGTCAGGCCTTGTCGCCCATCAAAACTCTGACACGTGTCGATATCCACCGACATGGCCCATATTGGCGCTTTGAATTTGAGGGCAACGCTTTTTTGCACCATATGATTCGCAACATCATGGGCTGCATGGTCACCATTGGCCAAGGTTTTCAGCAGCCAGATTGGATGGCCGAGGTCATTGCTTGCAAAAGTCGTGATGCCGCCGCGCCCACCTTCTCGCCTGACGGTTTGTATTTCCAGGGGCCGGTGTACGATCCCAAATGGGACTTACCCACATCGACTCCGCCCTTTCATTGGTTACCTTGACCCGCAAAACCACTTCTTTGGCCAACTAACACCACCATGACCTCGTCGCCACGACACACCTTCATCAAAATTTGCGGTCTCACCCGCGAGGTGGATGTTTTGGCTTGCGTGAACGCAGGCGTCCATGCCATTGGATTTGTGATGTACCCAAAAAGCGCAAGGTACGTGACCCCCGATCAAGCCGGTCACTTGGCCAAACAATTGCCAGAGGGCATCACACCTGTCCTTTTGTTTGTCAATGCGCAACTTGAAGAAGTTCAGGCCGCCTGTCAGGCGGTGCCCGATGCCATTTTGCAATTTCATGGTGATGAATCACCGGCCGAATGCGAGCGCCTGGCCCAAGCGGTCCAACGCCCTTACTGGCGCGCGGCCCGAATTCCAACTGAAGACACAGCCTCGTTTGACTTGGTAAAATTCGCACAAGATTATTCAAATGCCCAGGCCATTCTGCTCGACGCTCATGTCGACGGTTATGGGGGTGGCGGGAAAACATTCAATTGGTCACAGCTTCCTCCAAACGTCAACGCTCACCTCGTTTTGAGTGGTGGATTGACGCCTGCAAATGTGACCGATGGCATTCTTCAACTTCGGCCTAAAGCGCTGTCTTTGGCCGTTGACGTTAGCTCGGGCGTAGAGTTAGACGGCCAAAAAGGCCTGAAAGACGCCCGAAAAATCCAAGAATTTGTGGCTGCAGTCCAATCAGCCGATGCCATTGAGTAACACCATGTCCCTATATCAACAACCCGATGTCTCTGGCCACTTTGGCATTTATGGCGGCAGTTTTGTCAGTGAAACCCTGACCCACGCCATCCTTGAACTCCGCGAAGCCTACGCCAAGTATCAAAACGATCCAGAATTTTTGGCCGAGTTCAAGTACGAACTGGCGCACTTTGTGGGTCGCCCCTCGCCCATTTATCACGCAGCTCGCATGAGCCGCGAAGTGGGCGGCGCTCAAATCTATCTAAAGCGTGAAGACCTGAACCACACTGGCGCGCACAAAATCAACAACACCATCGGCCAAGCCATGCTGGCCAAACGCATGGGCAAGCCGCGCATCATTGCCGAAACTGGCGCCGGCCAGCATGGTGTGGCCACCGCCACCATCTGCGCCCGCTACGGCCTCGAATGTGTGGTTTACATGGGTGCAGAAGACGTGAAGCGTCAAAGCCCCAATGTCTATCGCATGAAGCTCTTAGGTGCCACCGTGGTACCCGTTACCTCTGGCAGCAAAACGCTCAAGGATGCCTTGAACGAAGCCATGCGCGACTGGGTGGCCAATGTCGACAACACTTTCTACATCATTGGTACTGTGGCTGGTCCTCACCCCTACCCCATGATGGTTCGCGACTTCCAAAGCGTCATCGGCAACGAATGCTTGGAACAAATGCCCACACTTTTGGCACAAACGGGTTTGCACAGCCAGCAACCCGACGCCGTCATTGCATGTGTCGGCGGCGGCTCCAATGCCATGGGCATTTTCTATCCCTACATCAACCACAAAAACACGCGTTTGATCGGTGTCGAAGCGGCAGGTGAAGGTTTGGAAAGCGGCAAGCACTCTGCCTCTTTGCAGCGCGGCAGTCCAGGTGTGCTTCACGGCAATCGCACTTACATTTTGCAAGACGACAACGGGCAAATCACCGAGACACACAGCATCAGCGCAGGCTTGGACTACCCAGGCGTTGGCCCTGAACATGCCTTCCTCAAAGACATTGGCCGTGCTGAATATGTTGGCATCACCGACCAAGAAGCCTTGGATGCCTTCCATTATTTGTGCCGCACAGAAGGCATCATTCCTGCACTCGAATCAAGCCATGCCGTGGCCTATGCCAAAAAATTGGCCGCAACCATGAAGCCCGATCAATCCATTTTGGTCAACTTATCAGGTCGTGGTGACAAAGACATTGGTACTGTCGCCGACCTCAGCCAAGCCGATTTCTATTGCCGACCCAGCTGCCAAGGACAGGGCGTCAAAGGCGGCTTGCCTATGGGCGAGCAAATTGTGAAGGTTGTCAAATGAGCCGCATTGAAGCCACCTTTCAACAACTGAAAGCCACAGGCCGCAAGGCACTCATCCCTTACGTCACAGCGGGGTTCCCTTTTGCCGATGTCACGCCCGAACTGATGCATGCCATGGTGGAAGCAGGCGCCGATGTGATTGAACTGGGCGTCCCTTTCAGCGACCCTTCTGCAGATGGTCCTGTCATTCAAAAAGCAGGCGACAAGGCCTTGGCGTTTGGCATTGGTACATCGCATGTCATTGACATGGTGAAAGCCTTTCGACAAAAGAACACCACAACCCCCGTGGTGCTCATGGGCTACGCCAATCCCATTGAACGCTACGACCTGAAGCACGGCAAAGACGGCTTCATTCGCGACGCCTCCGCGGCAGGTATCGATGGTGTCTTGGTGGTGGACTATCCGCCTGAGGAATGCGTTGAATTTGCAGCCAAACTTCGTGCTCATCAAATGGACCTGATCTTTTTGCTGGCACCGACCAGTACCGATCAGCGCATGCA
>JBIKJX010000095.1:0-6592 GCA_044360785.1 Limnohabitans sp. | reverse complement strand
AGATTTGAAAATCAAGCGTACGCTGAATGACCGAGACAAAGAAGGCTCGTGGCGCACGCCGCCGCTCAACTTGGGCAAGTACGGCACCGACTACAACACGCGTGCTGTTGTCGCCATGGTGGGCTTGGGTGCCAATTTGCCTGAAGATGCCATTTACCCCAATACGGCATCCGATCAACAGGGCCGCGCATTGAACGGAAAGCACGCTTACCGCATCCATTTTGATGCCAAACAATTACCACCTGTTAAAGCCTTTTGGTCCATCACGGCCTATGGCGCCGATGAATTTTTAATTGACAACCCCTTACATCGATTTGCGTTGGGCGATCGCGATGACCTGCACTACAACAGCGATGGGTCTCTGGACATTTGGATTCAAGCGGAAGCACCTGCAAACCCTGACATGAAGAACAACTGGCTTCCCGTCAAAGCCAATGCACCCTTTTTGTTGAATGCGCGTTTGTATTGGCCCAAAGAGGATGCGCTCAATTTGAAATGGCAAATGCCACCTGTCCAACGCCTAGATTAGGCAGCTGATCAGCCCACTTGTTTTTCAACCAAATAGTGTGAAATCAGCCCTTGTAAATACTGCCGAATATTGGGTGGATTGACGGGTCGGCTTAAAGCTTGGTAACTGCCCACAATGGCCAAATACAACAGGGCTGCCAAATCCCTGGCCTTTTTTTGATCATTGACGATCAAGAAAAATTTCGACTGAAACAAGGCCATTCGCGCTGCGTCCACCTCGACCAACATTTGTGCAGCCTCTGCATTTTGTTGGCTCATGGCCCGCATGGCTTGCTCAAAGCGCAAATTCTCCATGGCAGCCCCAGCCTGTGAAAAGGCCTCATCGACCACAAAGTTCAAATCCTTGATGGGGTCGCCGCTCTGATTGGCCTGAAGGTGCGCATCCAAGGCCAGCTGTTGTAATTTCCACCGCATGAGCAAGCTGCCAATCAAATCGGCATGGTCGGCAAAATGCCAATAAAAACTGCCTCGGGTGACCTTCAATTTTTCTGCAATCGACAACACCTTGACTTGGTCAAAGCCCCCTGCCACCACCGCGCGAAAAGCCTCATCCAGCCAATCATCACGCGTGAGGCGAATGGGTTCAACGACGGTTGCTTTTGAGCTTGGCATTTCTTGATAAAGTTGTTTTGCAATCATGACCTGATTTTGCATGAGGCGAAAGTTCTTCCAAATTAAAGAAGGGCTTTGGATAGCGAAAACCCTGAACCTTGAAACAGCCCTGATGTGCTAAAGTCAAGCATCAATACACATGTGTATGGAATGAATTGTGCACGATGTTAAGCTGGCTCAGAAATCAATGAGATAGGTAGATTAGATGGCACTGCGAAGTCTCAAAAGCTGGTTGATGCCCATCATCAGCAAGCGCCTTTTATCGAGAGAACGCCTTCTTCAGCAACGAATAAACGCTGAAAGAAAGCGTTCTGCTCAAAATCGCCCCCATGTCTTGCATTTTTTTCATCAACCAGCCGACCCCTACTCTCAACTCTTGGCAAGTGTTCTGCCTAAGTTGTTACAAAAATTCAAGGTCACTTTAGAAACCTACCCCATCAATGCCCCCGCTGATTCGGCTGTACCAGAACGCGAGCGGCTTCAGGTTTACAGCCAATTGGATGCGAAACGACTGGCATCACACCATCAAATTGCGTGGACTTTTGACGAAGTTGAAGCGCTTGAAAATGAAAGTCCAACACCGCAAAAAGCACTCAACAATGCACGGCAAAAAAAATGGGGACACTATTTGGGCGCCACCATTTACTACGAGGGCGAGTGGTATTGGGGCATTGACCGTTTGCATCACCTCGAGGACAGATTGAATGATTTGGGATTGTGTCAAGGCGCCTACAACGGTCCGCTTTTCCCAACTGTTCAATATCAAGCAATCGATCCTGTGCACAAAGGCACACACATCGATTTTTTCTTTTCTTTCAGAAGCCCGTACTCTGCGATCTCTGCTGCCAAAGTATTTGAATGGGCCCGAAATTCAGGCATTCAAGTGAACTTGCGCTATGTGTTGCCCATGGCCATGCGAGGGTTGCCTGTGCCTGCGGAAAAACGCCAATACATCAGCCGAGATGCCGCACGCGAAGCCTTTGTGCAAGGGGTGCCATTTGGTTGCCTCAACGACCCGCTGGGCAAACCCACAGAGCGCGGTTTGGCGCTCATGCCCTTTGCCGAAATGCACAACGCAGCCGAAGCCTATGTCCAATCCTTCATGCAAGGCGTCTGGTCTGAGGGATTGGACGCTGGGACTGACTCACACCTTCAATTGATTGTGGAACGTGCAGGCCTGAGTTGGTCCGCAGCTAGAGACATTCTCAAAAGTCAATCCAACGAGACGCATTGGCGCGCCATTGCAGAACAGAACCGACAGGCCTTGTTTTCATTGGGCCTCTGGGGCGTTCCTTCATTCCGATTCGAAGACACCGCTGCCTGGGGCCAAGACAGGTTCTGGGTCATTGAAAAAGCTTTGCACGATAAGTTCAACACCGCAACCACTGCATCAACATGACAATGCGCCAGCGACTCTACAACACATGCATGGCCGCTTTGGCCGCAATACTAATGGCCAGCAGTTTCAGTGCTTGGGCAAAACGTCCCAACCTGGTAGTGATGCTGGCAGACGATTGGGGCTACAGCGATGTGGGTGCCTTTGGCAGTGAAATTCAAACACCGCATTTAAATCAACTGGCCCAAAATGGCACACGCTTCTCAAACTTTCACGTCAGTGCATCTTGCTCACCGACCCGCTCGATGCTTTTAACGGGCGTCGACAATCACTTGAATGGTGTTGGCAACATGCGCGAGACGATCCCTCAGTCGCATGTCGGTCGAGCTGGTTATTTGAGTGTGCTCAACAATCGCGTGGTCACGGTGGCCACTTTGTTACAAGACAGCGGCTACCGCACCTATGTGGCTGGCAAATGGCACGTTGGCAAAGAGCCTCACAACCTGCCCCCCGCCAGAGGCTTTGACCGATCACTGGTGATGGGCGACAGTGGTTCCGACAATTGGGAAACAGGCAAACTTTATTTGGATCTGACCGACAAAGTTTACTGGTACGAAGATGGGCAAGAAGCCAAAATGCCCAAGGAATTTTATTCATCGGAGTTTTACATCAGTAAAACACTGGACTATCTCAAAACCGATGCCAAGTCGGACAAACCATTCTTTGCTTACGTGGCTTTTCAAGCCAACCACATCCCGCTTCAAGCACCCCAAGAATTCATCGACAAATACAAAGGCAAGTACGACCAAGGCTGGGATGTGCTGCGGCAAGAACGACGCAACAAAGCCATCGAACTGGGTTTGTTGCCTGCAAATACACCGATGGCGCCCTTGCCAAGCACCCACATTGCATGGGCGTCATTGAGTGCTGCAGACAAAGCGTATCACGCCAGGCGCATGGAGGTTTATGCTGCCATGGCCGAAGCCATGGACTATCACATTGGCCGACTGATGGCGCACCTCAAAGAAACAGGTGAATACGACAACACTGTGTTTGTGTTCTTGTCTGACAACGGTGCAGAAGCCTCTGACCCTTACGCATTGGCAGTGGGCCGGTGGTGGCTGGATCAACATTACAACCGCGACATCGACAAGCTGGGCAGCAAAGGCGCCTACAGCATCATTGGGCCGCAATGGGCCAGTGCGGCCACGTCACCCTTGAGCACCTACAAGTTTTATGCTGGCGAAGGTGGCATTCGCGTGCCCTTGATTATTTCGGGTGTGCCTTCTAAAAACAAAGACCCCAACCCTCGCATTCACCACAGCTTGACGCATGTCAATGACATCGTGCCCACCTTGTTGGACCTGGCACAAGTCCAACATCCAGGCACCATGTACAAAGGGCAAAGCATTTATCCATTGAGTGGTCACAGTTTGCTGCCTGTGATTTCTGGCACGGCCACCCGCGTCCGAAGCCCTGACGAAATTTTGGGCTACGAGCTGTCTGGCAATTTAGCTTTGTTCAAGGGCGACTACAAACTGGTCAGCAATTTGGCGCCCGTGGGCGATGGCAAATGGCACCTCTACAACATCATGACCGATCCGGGCGAAACCAAAGATTTGCAACTCGAACTGCCTGAGTTATTTCAAAGCATGCAGAACGATTACGCCAAATGGGCCAAAGCCAACGGCGTCTTGGCCATGCCTGAAGGCTATGACCCCATTCAACAAGTCATCATCAACTCATTGGTGTTTGTTTATTGGCCGCGCTATCAATGGCATTTAGCGGGCTTTGTCATTTTGCTCACGGCAAGCTTGGCTTGGATGTGGCGCAGACGACGCGCCAGAAGAATGGCCTAGCATGCAAACCTCTGGCTACTTTGACAGTCCATGGCCTGGTGAAGACGCAGGCCCGGCAAGATTGCAAACAGCCCCATTGACCTGCGCGCTGAACATAGAGGCTGGCGCATCGCTTCAAGTCACAAGTCGACTCACGCAGATGTCCACCATGACGGTGTTGGGCGCGCCAGGTGAAGTTTTTTTATTGACCCATTCAGTTCTCAGATCACACTTAGGCCTCTCAACCAGTGCCACAGTGAGTTTGATTGATCCCATCACGCTCAAACCCATTCGACAGTCGATTCCCCTCACGGGTGGTCCCATGTGGCCTGGTGGCATGGCAGTTCATGCCAATGGCAGCTTGGTCGTGGTCTACGGCAGGTATGCCCACAAACTGGATCGACAGTGCAATTTGATCAAATCTTATTTGTTGCCCATTCATGAGGCCTACAACTCCTTTGTGGTGTTGGACAACGGTTTGATCGTGACCAAAAATTTGTCGGACTCTACGCAAGCACAACTCACTACCCTCCACCCCGAAACATTCAAATCTGCTTGCAACGATGTGATTTGTCCTGAGGCTTCCATTGCCCGCTTGAGTGCCATTGGCAACACGGTCTATGTGGTGGGTGTTTCGCGTGTTTGGCGATACCACTGGCACGAAGCCACGCAACGACTCGTTCGCGATACAACCTGGCAATGCCATTACCTTCAACATGCTTCACAAAGTTATGGATGGGACATGGTGATTGATGGCGACAACGGATGGCTCTTGGACAACGGTCAACACAACTATCGGATGAGCATGTTGGGCGCAGGACAAAACAAGAATCCCAATCGTTTGATTCGCATTTCACTGAAGGAAACAGATTCATTTCAGACATGGCCAGTGAGTGGCCTGCCGTTTGGCAGCATCACGAACCCGCCATTGGTGAATGCCGTCAGGCGAATTGTTGTGGGTTTTGATTCAGCCAATAAACACTTAAAAGCTTGGCGAATCATTGCAACACCTAATTCTTCAAATGTTGAATTGGAAGTTCTTTGGCATTTGCCAGAAATGGGGACTGCCAGTCACTTGCTTTTATTCCCCAGTTCGGGTGAATTGTGCGTTAATGACTACAAGCGCTTCAATGAACAAGTGGTGGTTCTAGACATTGAAACTGGCCACGAAAAATCTCGCGTCAGCACGGGTGGTTGGATGCAAGGCGTGGTCTTTCCAAGCCCTGGTTGGCACAACGATTTTTATTGGTGCTCAATGGACCGACTGACCCGTGTTTTCAAGCTTGCCCCAAAAAATTAACACCCCATGAAAAAAACAATTCTGATCACTGGCGCAGGGACCGGCATTGGCAAAGATGCTGCATTTGCTTTAGCGCTGCGAGGCCATCGCGTATTGGCCACTACCCAAACAGACGATCAGTCGAATGCATTGATGGTAGAAGCAAGCCATCGAAATATTGTGCTGGAAATTTTCAAACTGGACATCACGCAAGAAGCAGATCGCGAAAGTATTTCAGCATACGCCATCGATGTCCTGATCAACAACGCTGGCATGGGGGAGTCGGGGTCGTTGGCCGAAGTAGACATGCAACGCGTTCGACAAATCTTTGAAGTCAATTTGTTCTCAACTTTGGCACTCACCCAAGTGGCTCTCCGGGGCATGATTGCCAGAGAAAGAGGCAGCGTCTTGTTTGTGAGTTCCATCGCGGGCAGGGTCCCCATGCCCTTTTTGATGCCCTACAGCATGAGCAAGTTTGCGCTGTCTGCAGCGGGTGCAGGCCTTCGTGCAGAAATGGATCAACTCAAAAAGAACATTCAAATTGCCCTCATTGAACCTGGCGCCATTCACACCGGTTTCAATCAGGCCATGACCAACAGCAAGTACGAATGGATGAATGCGTCTTCTTATTTTTCTCACCAAGCTGAAGCCATGAAGAAGAAGGAGCGCGCTACATTTAAATTTTTAGAAGCACGCAGTACGCATGGCATCGTCCAGCAAATCATCAAAGCAGCCGAGGCCAATCGGCCCAAGCTGCGCTATGTTTCGCCTTGGATTCAAGGCTTTGGCATTCGACTGGCCAGAATTTTTGGAGTATGACCATGCGTTTGACTAAAACGTCTTCATTTGTCCTGTTACTGGTTCTGTTGGCCCTCTTGGCAGGAGCTTTGTACGCATTTCGCGAACCACTGAGCATGGCCATCGCGAAACGTGTCGCCGCACAGCGCATGAGCAGCAACCCGCTTCAAAATTTACCCGATGGTTTGCACATTGCAGTGT
>JBIKJX010000094.1:0-6627 GCA_044360785.1 Limnohabitans sp. | reverse complement strand
GCATAATTGGCGATGGTGGTCAGAGGTTGGTTCAGCTCATGCGCAATGCTCAAAGAAACTTCTCCTAACAATCCAATGCGAGATTGGGCATTGAGCGATTCAGTCAGGGTTAACAATGCAGTTTCTGCCGCACGCCTAAGTAATGTGGTGTGAATACTGATTAGAAGCATCCCCACCATAGCACCACATCCTAAGAATACTAAAAATAAAATTGGATAGGGGGTTTTAAAAGCTGGATTATTGTGTGTAAAACGCATTTGTAAATGCTGCTCCTGAGAGTCAATTACGCTTACAAACTCAGTTTTTGTTTGTGCTCTGATGAGATTGTTCGATGCCGAGTCATTCTCACCTTGAGTGGTCACCATGTTTGCCCTTATATCTGTGGGCATTTCGATGCCTGATTTGTGTGTTACCCAAAAATCTGTATCTATCGTAAAGATATAAATGAATGCAACTTCACCGTTTGTGAAAGTTGGAAGCACCATGTCTACCAATAATTTTTGATTGAGTTGATAGGGCTGGCTGAAAGCTGTTGAGAATGACTCTATAGCCCGAAGCCTCGTAAGAGACAAAGTGGGACTCGACGATATAGTTATCTCTTTAGGCGCAACCTGATTTTCAGAATCCTGCTGTATTTGACTTATGACATACCCATGCTTGTCTTGTATTTGAATTTGTGTAATTTCTGGATTGAGAGCTATTGTTTTACTTAAAAACTGAGCTACAGAGGCAGGTTGTAATTTCAGACTGTTGGCCGCACTGTTTAGCCATACATGTTTATCGTGAATTTTGTTCTGTAAGCTAAATGTGTAGTCCATTCCCTTTTCGTACAAATAGTCCTTTGCGCTAACTTCTATTTGGCGCAATGTGAAAATATAGGCAGGCCAAGTAAAAAGAGAGGTGGCAATGACCCAAAAAACAACTAAAGCCCATCTGTTGGTAAAAAGTCTTTTCAAGGCTTGCTCAAAAAGTCATCAATTTGTTGGATGAAAAAACCAGAAAATCGAAGCAGATTCGGTTGTACATATTGTTCTTCTGTTTGCCATAACTTTGATGCGAAGCCACTGCGTGCACAGTTGCTATTTTCAAGTTGAATTGCAAGAACATAGAACTTGTATCGTTCAACTGTTTCTTTATGCAGAGCTTGTGCATCTGCTTCAATACTTTTAAATTTTGAAATTTGCAAATCAATGGCCTTACATGATGAGTCGATCATGGCAAAGCCTGGCAATTGGCATCTAGACGGTGCCTTGCCTAGCAACGATTGCGAGCTAGTACTAACTTTGTTAGTGACTTTTTTCATTTCTGCATCTGAAATGGCATTGGACGTTTTGATCTTAGCCATCACCACGTCTGTGGGGTAGCCATCTTTGAATGCGGGTGTTATGAGTTCACCGCAGTTTTTTTGAATCCGACTGAGCCCACTCTCAAGCTCTTTGACCAATCCCTGACTTGCCCTTGCGTAGTTCTGCATATTGGGTGCAGTAGGTTGATTCTGGGCATAAGTAGGGGCAGAGGCGCCCAGCGCCAAAGTTTGGATGCATAAGGAAGCATACAACACGATTCGGTTGCAAACCGGTAATTTCAATCTAAGAAAAAAAAGAATGAAATTAAATCTTAAGTACTCATACATCAGAAAGCTTTGCCGCAGCGTTATCTTAATATTACCAGATAACGTTGTTAAATTAAGAACGTCAAATTTATCAGCAATCGAACAAATACTCAAGAGTTGCAAAACTGCGGAAACTACGTAAAAATTTACAGATAACTGTTAGAATCTAGACAAAATAACACCCAATTGACTTAGATCACAATAGTGCAATTTTAGTGAAAATAAAGACAGGTCCCCCTTCAGCTAAGCAAAAAACTTTGCGCGCTCTGATTAGCAGAGCGCGCAAATTGCTTTCTGCGTTGGGCTCAGACCTGCAGAATCCCACCCTGGTTTTGGCGCTCACAGCTCTCATGGTGGAAGAGGTCCGAGCAGCTGCTAAATCTCAATCTGCAACTGAAGCAAATGCTCTTAAATTGGGCAATCAATTTTCTGAAAATTCAGATGAAAAATCCGAAGATCAACAGCATTCGGACGAAGAGAAAAAAGATGACTTAATTTCAGAGAAATCTAAAATTGAGAAAGCAGATAAAGTTGCAGGTGAAGCAGCCGAGTCAAATGCCCCTGATGTCCCAAAAGCCACAGATGACGCCCCTTCCAAGGTAGTTGTCAGTGTGCAAGAGTTGTTGCGTGCGGTGCTCGAAGATGAAGCTAACTATCAAAGCGCATCGGCACAAAACAGGGTCAAAGATCCCTTCAATTCAGCGCCGGATGCAGTCCTCGCAGCGCGGGGTATTTTGCAAGACGAACTGGGTCTGCAAACTGCATCTGCACAGTTGTTGCAACAGTCTGATAAATTTGCCCTACCAACCTTTTCGCTGCCCACTTTTGACTTCTCTGGAGGTCCTTCATTAGCGGGTTTGGGTGCAGGACTTTTGCTGGGAGCTTTGGGCGGCGGCGGCTCTGTGGTGGCAAAAGCTGTGCTTGCGAGCTACGGCATTGTGGCCGATGGTTACATCAAAGGGGCTAAAGTTTATCGAGAGGATGCCTCGGGCAATCCACTCGAAGGTAAGTTCGCTACGACCGATCAATTCGGTAAATTTGATCTGAGTTTGTTGCCTACTGGCAACGGACGTATCGTCGCAACTGGTGGTATTGACATCTCTACGGGCCTAGAGTTCAAAGTTAAGCTTTACGCACCGACAGGTTCTACAGTCATTAACCCCTTGACAACATTGGTTCAGGCCTATGTTGAGTCGCACCCTGGCACTTCACCCGAAGAAGCTACGAAAGCCGTTTCTAAGGCCCTTGGGATTGATGCCAGTGTTGATCTTTTAAATTTTGACCCCATTGCAGATGCGGCAAACACCAGTCTCAGTGCTGCTTCACAAAGCCAAGCGCTGATTATTCAAATCAAAGCGGCGCAAATTGCCAACTTGTTGGTAACGGGTGCGGTGGCTGTGAGTCAAGCTTCTGGTACCAACTACGAAGCCGCTGCGGCAGACGTTTTGTCGCGATTGGCAAACGAAATTTCCAATGCTCTGAGCACTCCAACGGCCACTCAAGTCTCTTTGAGCAGTTACGATGTTTTAAGCCGTGTTCTCAATAACGTCACCACCGATTTGGTGACCCTGATTGTCAAGGGCAACACAATTGCTCCCAGTACGCTTCAGAATTTGTATGAGTATCAGAAAGCAGTTCAAGACGACTTAGCCCAGGCCGCAGGCTTGACTGATTTGACGCCCCAGGCCATTCAAGCCTTGGACACACTGCTCGGCGTAATTTCTTCTGGTCAGAAGGTCGTTGAGATTGGTCTTGCGCCAGGATTTGATACAGGCCTGAGCGCAACTGATTTATTGACGCGATTGGCCAATCCATCAATTCGAGTCGATTTGAGCAGTGTGAAGTCTGTCGTGTCAGTCGGCAATTTGGTTGAGCTGCGTATGGAGGGTGTGGCGCTTGCCAGTGCTCCCGTGACTCTGGCTGACATAGAGCGTGGCCACCTTGATTTCTCTGTTAAGAATTTCGTATCAGACGGTTCTAAAACTCTAAGCGTTGTTATTTCAGAAGCGGCGACTTCAAAAGGCCTGGCTTCTGGATTCTTGGCAATTACTTTAGACACTCACGTACAAGCCTTGATGGGCTTGTTGGTCAATGACACTGGTTTGCCTACTGACAAGATTACCCAAGACTCAACGATCAAAGTGAGTGGCTTGGAGGCTGGTGCTGTTTGGCAGTTCAGCACAGACGGCGGTGCATCTTGGAGCTCAGATATTTTGGTGGTGGCTGCAAAAACTGCCACTGCCATTGGTCCAGTTCAATTGCAATTCAGGCAGGTTGATCGTGCTGGCAATATCTCTGAAGTTAGCGCCATCAATTTCACATTTGATAATTTTGCGCCTTCACCAGTTGTTCAATTGGCCAACGATACAGGCATGCAGGGTGATGGGATTACGAGTGATCCATCTATCAAATTGGGCTCTATTGAGCCTGGTGCCAATCTTTTGTATAGCACAGATGGTGGTGTGACATGGCTCAAAGATTTGCCAGATTTTTCCAATGGAACAGTCTCATTGCTTGTCAAGCAAACGGACTTGGCGGGTAATGTTTCGATCCCTGGCGCGCTGAGTTTCAAATTAGACAATTACAGAGCTGCTCCGACTGTTTCACTCTTGCATGACACTGGCAAGTTGGGTGATCTTGTCACCCAGGACGGTAGCTTGCTGATTGGGGGCGTTGCCGACCGTGCAACTTTGCAATACAACACAGTAGACCCTACCAATGCTTCTAGTTGGACGTCTAGTTTCACGCCAGTAGAAGGCTTTAATACTGTTTGGGTTCGTCAAGTTTATGTTTCTGGCAATGTTTCCTCGTCCAGTAGCTTGACCTTTAAATTAGACACTCAAGCTTTGCCTGTGTCGCTGAATTTGCAGCTCGATTCTGGTTTGGTTGGAGACCGGGTCACGAACAATCAAGCGTTGCTTGTTGGAGGATTGGAGACCAATGCCAAGGTGCAATACAGCATTGACAATGGACAAAATTGGTCTGATTCACTGCCTGCATTGCCTGAAGGAAAAGTAAATCTTTTGGCTCGTCAAGTCGATGCTGCTGGCAATGTATCGGTTACAACAGCACTGAATTTCACACTTGATAAAACTGCAATTGCCCCTCTTGTTGCTTTAAAAAACGACACAGAAATACCTGGTGACCGCATCACAACAGAGGGTGAATTGAGTATTTCGCGCACTGAAGTAGGTGCTCAGATTCAGTTCAATGTGGTCAATCCAAGCAAAGAATCTGCATGGACCGAAACATTTGTGCCTGGTATCGGTGCAAACACTGTATGGGTTCGACAAGTTGACCTGACTGGCAACATTTCTCCACCGTCTGAAGCTTATTCTTTCACTCTGGAGCCTCCTGCTGCCCTAACTGCTACTTTGCGATCAGATACTGGACTGCCTCCCGCTGGAACGTCTTCAGATTTCTACACCAATGATGGTGTCGTCAATATCAATTTGGGTAAGTTGGGCAAGGGCTGGAGCTACAGCTTAGACGATGGCAAAACTTGGACCCTCGGTAGTGGAACTCAATTGGATTTGTCCAAAGAAGCTGACGGCCTGAAGAATTTAGTCTTCCGTCAGCTTGATGATCAAGGTCAAACACTTCAGACCCTACCTTTCTCCTTCACGCTTGATCAAACTGCCCCTGGTTTGCCTTCTGCAAAACTGACTCGCGACACAGGTCTTGCTGGTGACTCCAAAACCAATGATCCCAGCTTGTCCATTGTCAAAGAGGCTGGTGCTTCGATTCAATACAGCACAAACGGTGTCAATTGGTCCAAAGACTACGTGCCTCAAGAAGGCGCAAACACAATTTACATTCGACAGCAAGACAAAGCTGGCAATTTGTCTGAGTCATCGAAAGTCATCGCATTCAATTACGACAAAACAAAACCAGACACGCCCACAATTCGCCTACTGGAAGACACTTTCAATTTAGAGTTTGACGTTGGCACCAATACCGATACAAAAACTCAATTGGCTGGGCTGAGTATTTCAAATCCAGAAGCTGGTGGTGCAACTGAGTACAAAGTTGGAGGCGAGTGGGTTAAAACGCCTCCGGTCATCACAAGTGATGGCAAATATGACGTCACGATTCGTCAAACGGATGTTGCAGGCAATGTGTCAGATGAAGCGTCTCTTTCATTTACCTTAGACACAGATGTTAAAAAGCTTGGTGTCAAATTAACAGATGACACAGGCGTAGGCAAATCAGACAAGATCACATCCAAAATAAGCTTGGACTTATCAGAGGTCGAGTCCGGCGCCTTGGTTCAATATCAATATCGTTTGAACGATACAGGCTCAGGTAATCCTGGCGTTTGGAGCCAATGGGCCAATTCGTTGGCAACTTTGGCAGATAACACCTACGATTTGAAAGTTCGCCAAATCGACCCTGCTGGAAATATTTCTGGCGAAACGTTATTTAGCCAAGTGACATTGGATCGCTTTGTTAAAGCGCCCTCCGTGGTTTTGTCAGATGCTGATCCAGATGCCTACACAAATCAAGCGACGCTTCAGGTCGGCAACTTGGAGTTGGGCGCAACTTGGCAATACAGCTTAGACAATGGTCAAAATTGGCAGTCGCCAGCTACTGCTCAAGACACCACTTTCAATGTGACAGTTGACGGTAAGTACGTCGTAGTAATTCGTCAAACGGACAAAGCGGGTAACCAATCAGATTCAAGTTCTTACAGTTTTACGCTTGATACGGTTGCAGAAAAGCCCAAGCTGGAACTGGCTAATGACACTGGATCCGATAAGTTTGACAAGAAAACCAGTGATGGGGTTGTCAAGGTGTCTGGTTTGGAAGCAGGAAGTACTTGGCAATTCAGTGTAAAAAATCCTGTAACAGAAGAATGGTCGGCGTGGCAATATGGCCAAGAAAACAGCTTCACAGTTGCAAATCTAGTTGCTTCGTCTGAACTTCAACGATATGTCAAAGTTAAGCAGATCGACAAAGCGGGAAATGTTTCTGATGTCTCCAATTTAGACTTTTGGCTGGATGTCAAGGCGCCC
>JBIKJX010000093.1:0-6639 GCA_044360785.1 Limnohabitans sp. | reverse complement strand
GCGAGTGGGAGCGGACTGGCTTTACGGTCACTTGTTAGATGGCGACTTGGCCAGCAACCATTTGAGTTGGCAGTGGGTAGCGGGCACCGGAAGCCATAAACCCTATTT
The DNA here is from genome assembly GCA_044360785.1 of Limnohabitans sp. Lineage (GTDB taxonomy): Bacteria > Pseudomonadota > Gammaproteobacteria > Burkholderiales > Burkholderiaceae_C > Limnohabitans_A. The sequence continues at coordinate 6,531 of JBIKJX010000093.1, read as the reverse complement.
GTTCAATGCGGAAAATGTCGCGCGCTATGCCCCCCCAGAATGGCACAGCGCTGGCAGTGTGGTTGATACCAGTTACGAAGCTCTGGATGAAATGGCCAGAAAACCTTTGGCAGATATGTCACGGGCATTGAGTTTGAACCCATCAGTGGCTTCGCCATCCTTGCTGGTTTCACCGCCTCCTCAATGCCATGTTGGTCAGCCCGATGCAACTCTGGTGAAGGGGCGCAATGTTTGGCTGGTTCATCCTTGGAACCTGGGCGATTTACCCGCCAACCTAGCAGAAGACACGCTGGTCATTGGCATCTTTGTTTCTGAGTTTCACAGCGCTTGGCCATGGGATGAAAAACGTTGGCTGTTTGTTGCCAGCAGAATGAAAGAATTGGCTACTGCATGTTGGTATGGAGAGGCGAAGTCGATTCAATCAGCGTTGAGCGGTGCCAATCAGGTCTGTGGCGTGCAAGATCCGCACATTGACCCATGGCTGCCAACTGGCGAATACCAAGCCTCACCTGCCTTGTTTTCTAACGTAGAACGGCCTTGCGGTTCGTTTTCGAAATGGTGGCAAATTGTGTCTCGGGTGTGACGATTTTGATGACATCAAAATGAAAAAGAAAGTCGCCCTGCCTCTTTTGGTCATCGTCTTGACTGGCGTCATTGCTTCGCATCTCAGTTTCAAAGCCGTTGACCACAGTTATTTGATGGTCGTTAGCGGTATTGAAGTCGACGTTCTTGGAAAAATTCAAAATCAATGGCAATCACACACTCAAAATTGCAAACCTGTGATGCAGCCCAATGCAGAGCAAGCTGTCTTTCAGTCCATTCACAAAGCCATTCAAGCTTATAGCCCGCCTCATTCGGAATCTGCGCAAATTGCTGGTGTTTGGACGCTCGACGCATGGGCATTGGCTGAGGTTGAATTTGAGTCGCTACTGCCTGCCGTTGTGACGCTTCAAATGACCGATGGTGCTTACCACATAGTGCCTCGTGGCATTTGGAGTGGCCATACCAAGCCTTGGATGGCCGCACCTTTAATTCGAACTTATTTTCAAAAACAAGTTGCCGACATTCCCAGCCCGTTGGTCAACTGTTTCAGCCCGCGCTCAAAATCGTTCAACTGAATTGACAGATGCGCATCAAGGTGTTGTTGTGCGTGAGACACCAGGCGTCCAACTTTGACCATGCTTCAATACAAAGAAGTTCAAAGGCACTGGAGACTCTTTTTTCGCTATCTCTAAATCTTTGGGCGCTTGATCCAAAGGTTCATCGCTCATGCCGTCAAAGGTTCCCCAATGAATGCCGATGGCCGCTTTGGCTTTGACATCCTGCATGGCCTGCAGTGCTTCTTTGGGATTGAGATGCGAGTCCTTCATAAACCATCGGGGTTCATAGGCACCAATGGCAATGGCGGCCAAGTCAAAGCCACCCATGCGCTGACCAATGTCCTTGGTGTCGGGCGAAGCAGCCAGGTCGCCAGAAAACCAAAACTTAAAGTCGGGATGCATCAGAGCCCAACTGCCCCAAAGTGTTTCGTAACGGTCGCCGATTGACCGAGCGCTCCAATGCTGTACCGCTAAGAAATGCAAATCCAGATTTTTGGTTTTGCCTTTAAGACTGACCTGTTGATCCCAATCCAGTGCAACGACATTGGGTGAAGGACCATTTAAGACAGTGCCTTTAATTTCTTTTTTAAACCAATGCTGAATGCCCAGGGGTACAAAAAATCGAATGCCTGGATGCCCATTCATCAAGGCTTGAAGTGTGTCTTTGTCCAGGTGATCCCAATGGTTGTGAGAAATCACAACAGCATGAATTGGAGGTATTTGATGAAAGGGTATGCCGGGCGCTTGATGGCGTTTTGGCCCCGCAAAACTAAAGGGCGAGGCGCGTTGCCCCCAATGCGGGTCTGTCAGCAAATTCAGGCCGTCAATTTGCACCAGTAGCGTGGAATGCCCCACCCAGGTCACTCTGGCTTGGGTGGTGTCGCAGTTAATCAAATCAAGATCGGGACTGACACCTAAGATGGGGGCAGCAGGCGGCTTAGGCAAACCATCGCGCATGCGCTCCCATTGCCAACGCAACAACCCAGGTTTGTTGGACCTTTCTGCGTAGCGATTGGAAAAGCCATCGGGACGATGGTGTGGTTTGCTGGCGTTGTAGTCGGGGTTGGCGCGTGGTGACATGCTGCCGCACGCTGCTAGCAACGCGCAAACCAAAATACCGATTGCACCTCTAACGAGCAATTTACGAAAATTCATCATTTTTCAATTTTAATGAACTTCAACAATTTCATACGGATACGCCTCTGACTGACCCTCCAGAATTCGGCAGATGAACTTGGTCTTGCGATTGAGCTTCTGGTGTCCGGTATAAATACAGTCAGTAACTGTCGAAGCCAACTCGTCATCATTCCAGCAAATCATCCAGAATGTGCTCTCTTCAGAGACTTTGTTCACCATGATTTGGTCCTCAAACATAAGCACTTTTTTGTTAAGCACTTTTGGGCTACTGCTGATTTCAATATCAACACAGGCAGCCGTGTTGACTGTCGCTTGCGGTCCAAGCGGTACAGATGTCAGCTACTGCTTTAAGTACGCTCAAGAATGGGCCAAACAAACAGGCCATACCGTCCGCAACTTTTCTCCCCCTTCAAGTGTTCCCGATAAATTGGCGCTTTACAGACAGCTGTTCGCCGCAAAATCAACAGACATCGACGTCTTGCAAATTGATTTGGTCTGGCCCGGATTACTCAAGGATCATCTGCTTGATTTATCGCCCTTTACCAAGGGTGAAGAAAGTCACCATTTCAAAGCACTCATCGAAGGCAATACAGTCAATGGCCGTTTGGTGGCAATGCCTTGGTATACCGATGCGGGTGTGCTTTACTACCGAAAAGATTTACTGGCCCGCTACAAGCAGCCCGTGCCCAAAACCTGGCAAGAGTTCAGTGCCATTGCCAAACTCATACAAACTGCAGAGCGTGCGCGTGGCAATTCAGATTTTCATGGGTTTATGTTTCAAGGCAAAGCCGATGAAGGCCTGACCTGTCAAGCGCTGGAGTGGATTGCGGGCAGTGGCGGTGGGCAAGTCTTAAGCAACTCAGGTGAGATTACGGTTCGCAACAAAGAAGCTGCCGCAGCTTTGGACATGGCAGCCAGCTGGATTGGCAATATTTCTCCATTGGGTGTGTTGAACCATGAGCCTGAAGACTCACGAGGTGTTTTCCAAAATGGCAACGCCCTTTTCATGCGCAACTGGCCCTACGCTTGGGCCTTGATGCAAAAAGATGACAGCCCCGTTAAAGACAAAGTAGGCATTGCACCCATGCCTGGTCTTCAAGCCGCGGGGGGTCGCTCCGCGGTGGGCGGATGGCAGTTGGGCGTCTCACGCTATTCCAAACACCCTGAGTTGGCCGCCGACTTGGTGATGTACATGACCAGTGCAGCAGTTCAGCGCGAGCGGGCCATTGCGGGTGCCTTCAACCCCACGCGACCCTCTCTCTACCAAGACAAACAAGTGATTGAAGCCAATCCTCACATGCCAGCGCTAACTGGCATCATTGCACAGGGTGTCATCAGACCCTCCACTGTCACAGGGCTCAAGTACCCACAAGTCAGTCAGAGTGTTTGGTATGCCGCGCACGATGTGATGTCGGGGCGCATGAATGGCGAAGAAGCAGTGGCGCGACTCGAAAAACGCCTAGAAAGAATTCGCCGAAAAGCTTGGACGCATTAAGCTGCCTTGCGGTAGTGACGAGGCGTTTGACCATGCCTTAACAAGAATTGTCGATTGAAATGAGACAGCGTGGTGAAGCCACAGTCTTGCGCGATGTTGGCAATGGGCTTGTCGGTTTTGCGCAGTTGAATGGCTGCCTCCGTGCAGCGCAGGTCGTTCACATATTCCGTAAATGTTTTTCCTAAACTGCGTTTAAAGAATCGACTGAACGCGGCAGGACTGACATGAACCTTGGCAGACGCCGCTTCAATGGTCAAATCATCCGAAAGATTTTCGTGAATCCATCGAACCACACGATCAATGCGTCGATCGGTTTGATCTGAATCGCGAACACTGGTGGCCACGACACCGACTGAAGACAAAGTTTGAAGCGACTGCGGATGTGCAATGAGTAACCCTAAAATTTCAATCAACAAGGCAAGCCTTCTGAGCCCCTGCTCTGACTGCATTCGTAACATCATGCTTTTAACTTGCGAACGGATAGGCTCAAGGATGACCAAGCCCAATGAAGCTTTGCGCATTAACTCACCCACGGCGTTCCACTCAGGCACAGACACTGATGCAAGCAAGTCAGTTGGAAATTGAACCACACTGAACTCATGTACTTTGCCTACATCGCCAGGGTGACTGATCCAAAGATGGGGAATGTCCGGTCCGACCAACACCAAATCGCCAGATTCAAAGGGGGCCGCACTGCCACCCACAAAACGCAAACCTGCGCCTTGAGAGACCCAAGTTAACTCGGCTTGCGGATGCCGATGGCGCTCACCGTTGAGACTGTCCAGTTTCATGTGCATGAACCGAAAAGACTCATGAGGATGCACAACTCGCTCTTTTATGACCTTCATGGCTGGAATTTGTTTTGTTATGCGTCAATTTAGAGTTAATTCTGGTCGATGCCGGCTCACAAAGCAAGTGGGAATTTCACGATACTTTTCAACATGCTGACCCACTTTCAATGCAAACAATTTATGAACCTTCATTCTGCTTATCACCTCACTCAGACTCAGATCGAACAATTTCGTGAAGACGGCTACATCAAACTCAAGGATGTCTTGGATGCTGAAACCCTGGCGCATTACGGCGCAGAAATTACTCGGTTGACCATTGAACTCAACACCCAACACCTGCCCCTTGAAGAGCGCAGCACTTACGACAAGGCATTTTTGCAAGTGATGAATTTGTGGGAGCAGTCATCCCTTGTCAAAGAGTTTGTGAACGGCAAGCGTCTGGCACGCATCGCAACAGAGCTGCTGGAAGTAGAGGGGGTACGCTTGTATCACGACCAATCGCTCTACAAAGAACCTGGCGGTGGCATCACACCCGCACATGCTGATCAGTATTACTGGCCTCTCAGCAGCGATCGCACCATCACAGCTTGGATTCCCCTTCAGGCTGTGCCCGACGACATGGGCCCACTGGGGTTTTATGCAAAAAGTCAGTCCATCGAATTTGGCAGAGACTTGGGCATTTCAGATGAGAGCGAAGAGAAGATCACATCCAACATGGCGCGCCATGGTTTGAATTTTGTATCGGGTCCCTTTGATTTGGGCGAAGTGAGTTTCCATTTGGGTTGGACTTTTCACAAAGCAGGTGCCAATGTGTCAAACCATCCCAGATCGGTCATGACCATCATCTACATGGACAGTCAAATGAAACTGCAACCTGCTCTCAGCGCCATTCAGGCTAACGACGCAGCCCAGTGGTGTCCAGGTGTTCAGCCTGGTGAATTGGCGAGCAGCGTTAAAAACCCTTTGTTGTATTCGCGTTAAATTGACCTTCTTCATTCAATGAACAAAACCTTCCACGTGCGCACCGCCACTTCATCCATCAAGAAACGCTTTGTAGCCTTGTGTGCCATTGTTTTCCTCTTGCCCTTTAGCGCTTGGACTGGAACGCTACAAATTGACAGAGTAGAGCCGCCTCATTGGTGGGTTGGTATGAAGTCACAGCAGCTTGAATTGATGATTCATGCGCGTGACATTCGCAGTGCAAAACCAAGCCTTCAATACCCTGGTGTCACCTTGGTAGGAACGCACGTCTCGGACAGTCCCAACTACTTGTGGTTGCAACTTAAAGTCTCTGCAAATACTCAGCCTGGCGTTTTGAACATCAAACTGCGTCAAGGACAAGACACCACAGTCGTTCGCTACGAACTTCAATCGCGCGAAAAAGATTCAGCGCAGCGTGAGGGTTTTAGCAGCGCCGATGTTGTACTCAATTTGATGCCCGACCGCTTTGCCAATGGCGACCCTTCTAACGACAACCAAGCAGGCTTTGCGGACAAAGCCAATCGTGAATCGAAGCAAGGTCGTCATGGGGGTGATATTGCCGGCATTGTGAAACACTTGGATCACATTGCTGGCATGGGCTATACAGCCATTTGGCCCACCCCTCTGCTTGAAAACAATCAACCTGCGTTTTCTTACCATGGGTACGCCAGCACCGACAATTACCGCATTGACGCGCGCTATGGCAGCAACGAAGACTACCGCCGAATGGTTCAGAAAGCCAAGCAAAAAGGTCTCAAGTTCATACAAGACATTGTGCCCAATCACATAGGCGACCATCACTGGTGGATGCGTGATTTACCCGCCAAAGATTGGCTCAGCAATCGCAATACGTTCACGCTCACCAATCATGCACGCACCACCATCAGCGACCCCTATGCTTCAGCGCTTGACCGAGAAGGCTTCACGCAAGGTTGGTTTGCGCCTTCTATGCCAGACATGAATGGTAGAAACCCAAGGGTTGCCAATTACTTGATTCAAAACGCCATATGGTGGGTGGAGTACGCAG
>JBIKJX010000092.1:0-6665 GCA_044360785.1 Limnohabitans sp. | reverse complement strand
AATTGCTGCACCATGCCCCTAGAAGTCAAAGTGGCCGATTTGGTTTTGTTGACTTTGGTTGACGCCTTTGAAGCCGAGCACGAAGAGCCCAAGCAAATTGCCAAGCGTTTGAGCAAGGCTGGGCTCATCGAACATTTCAACTTCAAAAACAGCATCTTCACCATCGCACGTAAAAGTTCAGGCGATTGCTACTTTTTAGATTCGAACAGCAGGCGATGCACGGTGTATGCGCTAAGGCCTCAGACGTGCCGAAAGCACCCGCAAGTAGGACCCAAACCCGGCTATTGTCCTTACGGGCCCCTGGCGCAAAGCCAACGCAAATAAGAAAAGTTAGGGCTTCTTCACTTGTGATTGAGACACCGCTTTAGCGGTGGGCACAATGGCCACCTCTGATGGCAAGCCCAACCGAGAGATGGTGTTACCCGCGCGCTCTTTACTTCTAAAGTGGCCGGTTACCACTGCAAACCGCGCTTCGTCTTTGCCTTCTTGGTAGACGGGCGCAATGCGCGCGTTGACCAGATATTCTTTGCCTCTGATAAAGGCTTGGGCATCCTTGACTCGCCTGAATGTTTTGTGAACCAGTACAAAACTGTCATCGGGCAATTTCCTTAGCCATTGACGACCGCTGACAGCGACTTCTGGAAGCTCGGTAATGAGCTTAACTTCTTCGGGTTCTTTGGCAGGTGGCGCCGCTGGCGGGGTGGGTGCAGGCAAGGGCTCTGGCGCGGCGGATACAACTGCTGCTACAGGCGCTACGGGCGAGGCAGGTGCTGCAGCAGCATCATTGCCAGCACCCGAACTTGCGGGCTTTTCTGCCTCTGAAACTGCAGGCGGCATGGGCTGCCCAGCTTCATCTTTGGGGCCCGAAGTTTCAGTGATGATTTCTTCTTTGGGCTCGATGGCTTTCGGATTTCTCTGTCCCGTCACTTGGTAATACGAGTCTTCCAATTGCGAAATGACCTTGGGCCACACATCGGGATTTAGCCACAAAGCCATGAGCAAAGAAATGAGGAACAAGCCCAGGATACCCACCAGCCAGGGCAAAACTGCACTGGATTTCTTTTTAGCGGAAGCTTTTTTTGACGCATCAGCCGCCGGACGACGGGCGGCAGTGACAGCCTGAACCGTAGAGGGTGCCGGTGCTGTTTTGCTAGCAGCCTTGGTCAGCTTAGAAAAGAATTGAACCGCCAACTCTTCTTGCCCGTTCTTGCGAGCCTGCTGAATAGCGGTGAGTTTTTGTTCTGAAGTGGGTAAGTCCAGGCCCCAAGAAACAAACTGTTTGTTGGGCCGCGTGACATCGTCGTTTTGGGTAGTTTCTGAAGAGAACATCAAAACAATGCAAACACCCGAGCCAGGAAACTGCTGGATCAAACGGGTTAGCAGTTGCAGTTCGTGGGCGCCCAAGGCGTTGGCGTCATACACCACCCACACTTTGTCAGGCGAGGTGCCCATGCGAGACGCAGTGGCCACATCCAAAGACAAAGTATTCAGCAGTTTGTTGAAACGCTCCAACATGGCCTCCGTGTCACGGGGCATGAAGATTTCAACTTGGCTGTTCGTGAGTTTTTGCTTGACACGGCGAACAAAGGCAGCGCCGTAATAGTCGAGCAACTCGGACGATTGGCTGTAAATAACGACACTTTTGCTGTCCTGCGCAAGCGCCGTGAGGCAACTTTCCATTTGCAGGCGATCGGTTACCCTGTAAAAGAATTCAGGGCTTGTGTCGTTGATTTGACTTCCAAATTCACTCATGGAAAGCAAACATTTTTAAAAGCCATTGTCGTTACTCGAATATCAGAATGATACTCAAAATGAAGTCATTGTATGTCTTGGCAAAAGCTTCTTGGTGAAACGCCTTTGTCTGGCGATTCATTCAAGCATTGGGCCTCAATTGCTGATTTGTGTGTAAATCACTAGAATTCAAGTAATTCTAAATGCAGGCTGATCCAAATGGAGCCTATGAGCCCGCCAAGGTGGACTGAAGAGCACGGCAAACTTCTTAAAGACCTGCGACAAAAAGCCGGTCTAGACACAGCCACGCTAGCGCGAAAACACTTGGTCTCAAGCTCTCAAATTGGGCAACTAGAAAACGGTGGTGATGCCGCTTTTTATAATGCAGACATCAAGTTTGCAACCGGTAAAAAACTTCTTCGGGTTTTAGGTCATGACTTACCAGAGCCCACAGGGGCACTGAACGAAGCCGAGACATTCTCACCTCAGGCTTTCAAGGTAACGCCGGGCTTGCCCAGCCCTTCTTTTTCAGTCACGCCTCAAAAAATTTTTTGGTTTCTGCTGGTCTTACTCATTGCACTTGGCTTGCTTGGGTTGTATGTTGACTCACTGAATCCATCTGGCAAAGTGGTAGCAACCCCTCCGGTGGCTGGAGATACTGCTTTTGCCGCTGCAAAGCCTGCAGAAAATATGAGTCCACAAGCGGCGATGCCTTCCGAGCCCAACAGCCCAACTTTGCAGCCTGCTGAACCTGTCCCCAATCAGGCGCCAGCGCCAGCTGAAAGCCAAACTGTGGCAACGTCCAAGTCAACTTGCAACTGGAACGTAAGCCATTTTGAAGTTCAGCCCGATAAGCCACGCAAGACAGCTGACTATGTCCACATGCGCGCGCTACAAAGCGTTGTCGTTTGCGTCAAGGATGCTGAACAACGTGTGGCCACCTTGGAGTTAGAAGCTGGCAACGAGCGCAGCATTTATGGCCCGGCACCCTTCTCTGTGTACAGCACCCAACTCTCGCAATTGAATCTGTACTTTCAGGGTCAGTTGGTGAAACTGCCAAACGACACCATCCAACATTTGAAATTGACAGCAGCAAGTCGGTAGAGGCTGCTGATGTCCTACATGGCGCGGAACAAGGTCGCAGAACTGCGACTCACTGCCAGTTTTTCTGAACGGCCTTTGATCAAAACTTCTTGCCTCCCCCGCTCATCGCGCTGAACACCCGCGATGGCTTTGACGTTCACCAATGTGCTACGGTGAATTTGCCAAAAGATTTGAGGGTCCAAATTCTCCACCAATTCTTTGATCGGTTTGCGAATCAAAAACTCCTGCTTCAAGGTTTGAATGCGCGTGTACTTTTCATCGCTCACGCAGTAAAGCACCTCGTCCACGGACACCATTTGAATGTTTTGTCCCACAGAGGCCTGAAGCCACGTTAAGTATTGAGGGGCTTGGCCCGACATCTTGGTCGACAAGGCATGCAACCATTGCTGAACAGAATGACTGGGCCCTTCTCCTAAGGTCAAGTCTTCGCTCTGCGGCTCTGTACTTTCACGCTGCACCAATCGTTTGTTGAGACGCGCGACTGTAGCGCGCAACCGCTCTGTTTCTGCCGGTTTCAGGACATAGTCCACCACGCCATGCTCAAAAGCCTCGATGGCATATTGGTCATAGGCGGTGATAAAAACCATTTCGGGCAGCAAAGCGTCTTCACCCAAATCGAGTTGGGCAATTTCTTTGGCCGCCTCAACGCCCGTCAAGCCCGGCATTCTGATGTCCAAAAAAATCACATCGGGCTGATGGTCCTTGACGGCTTGCACGGCCTCCAAACCATTTTTAGCTTCAGCCACAATGTCAAGGTCTGGCCACACTTGGGTCAATCTGGTGCGAAGTTGATCGCGCATCAAACGCTCATCGTCTGCAATGACGGCCCTGGGTGCTTTGACAGGCGCTTGGTTCATACAACTTAGACGCCTTGTGTCACATCAAAGGGTGGCACTTTGTAGGGCACTGAAATTTGCGCCAAGGTACCCGAGCCTTCAAATGCCTCCAACGCCCGAATGCTGAAGCTGGCTTGATCGCCATAAAAGAGGCTCAATCTGTCTTTGATGTTTTTCAAACCAAAGCCGCTTGGTTGATCTGGATTGCCCGTTGGATTAGCCGGAAAATAGCCCACGCCCGAGTCTTTGACAGTGATCAACAATTTGCCGTGCACGACTTCTGCGCGCAACACCAACTTACCGCCTTCAGCTTTGGGCTCTAAGCCATGCTTGAATGAATTCTCAACCAAGCTGAGCACCATCATGCTGGGAATTTCGGCAGACTTTAAACCTTCAGGAACGTCCCACAAAATGTCTAAGCGATCTTCCATGCGCATTTTTTGAATGTCCAAGTAAGGTCGAATGATGGCCAGCTCTTGACCCAAATTGGCGCCTGTATTGGTGCTGGTCTCACGCATGGCGGGCAACGTAGCACGCAGCAATGCGATCAAACTCTTTTGCATCAGGCTGGCACGGGCGGGGTCGGTTTCAATCAGGTGATCGATGGAGGCCAAGGTGTTGAACAAAAAATGAGGTTCAACTTGCGCTTGCATGGCCGCCATGCGGGCCTCGACCAGTTGGCGCTTGAGTTGCTCCGCTTCGGCCAAGTAAGTAGCAGCCGTGGCTTTTTCTTCGGCTTGAATTTGTTGCTTGAAGCTGGCCTTGATGACGATCGAAGTCAGAACTATCAAAAACGCAAGTTGCGGCAAATCGATGATGCCGCCAGCAATCAGCAATACAAAAGAAATGGCTGCAAAAAGCTTCCAGCTGATGCTCACCAACCATTTGGCGTAAGCATTGACGACACCTTTGAATTCTCGCCAAAGGGCGGCAAATGTGCTTGGAGGGGTGGGGTTAGAAGTTGTCATAAGGCCTCGCTGTTTGGAATGGGCCTAATGTAAAAATTTAATTCGTCCATTGCACGCGGTTTGCGACGAATGGTGAAAACAGCGGCATGAACTGCAAGAATGAAAGACGAACTGCTCGCTAAAAGCTGCAAGTGGCGCGCCCTCAAGCACCGTTGCGCTTGCCCTTGGTGAGGTCAACACCCAATTGCTTGAGTTTGCGGTAGAGGTGTGTTCGCTCTAAACCTGTCTTGTCTGCCACGCGGGTCATGGAGCCGCCCTCATTGGTGAGGTGAAACTCGAAGTAGGCTTTTTCGAAAGCATCACGCGCGTCGCGCAAAGGCAAGTCGAGGTCAAATGTTTGAGATACCTGCGGCGTGGTGTCTGCAGCGACGGCAGCAATGGTCTGTGTTGTTGCGGCTTGTCCTGGTGTAGATTGTGCCGCTTGGTAAGCTGCCGCAGCTTGCCGAACTTGTTCACGCGCTAGGCCTTGCTCAACCGTTTTGAGCAGCTTTTGCAAAGTGATGGGTTTTTCTAAAAAGGCCTGCGCGCCAATGCGAATGGCGTCAACTGCAGTGTCGATGGTGGCATGGCCACTCATCATGATGACGGGCATATTGAGCAAGCCACCGGTAGACCATTCTTTGAGCAAAGTCACGCCATCGGTGTCGGGCATCCAAATGTCTAACAACACCAAGTCGGGGCGCATGCGCTGACGCGCTTCGCGAGCCTGTGCAGCGTTTTCGGCCAACTCGACCGTATGACCTTCGTCGTTTAGGATTTCCGACAGCAAATCGCGAATTCCCAACTCGTCATCCACCACCAATATATTTGCCATGTTGCGCTTGCTTGCCTCTAAATTGCTGCTTGATTGTCGCTTGTTTGGGACTTATTTTTCACACAAGAAGCTGACACCGATCTTAGCTTTGCGCCAGTTTCTCGACACTGAATGATAACGACACTTGGGCACCTTTGACCACCCCATCTTCCTGCAGGTTGGCAATGTCCAATCGCGCGCCATGTTCATCGGCAATTTTCTTCACCACAGCCAAGCCCAAGCCCGTGCCTTTGGCCTTGGTGGTGACATAGGGTTCAAAGGCTCTTTGCAGAATATTGGCGGCAAAACCAGGCCCTTCGTCGGTCACCGTCAGTTTGACCCGCTTGCGTGCCGGACTCCAGCGCGTGGTCAGCGTGACCTTGGCGTGGGCCTCGCTGGCGTCTTGGGCGTTCTGAATCAGGTTGTGAACCACTTGGCGCAATTGCTGTGCGTCACCCTCAATCAAAGGCAGTGTGGGGTCTAAATCGGTTGTCACCTGCGCCCGCGTGGCTGTTTCAGAGGGCTCTTGTGCATAAAGCACCATCACATCTTGAATCAGACCGTTCAAATCCAAGGGGTTGAGCTCGGCCGAGGGCAGTCGGGCGTAGTCTCTGAATTCGTTCACCAGCCGTTTCATGGCGGCCACCTGGTCGACAATGGTCTTGACTGACTTGGACAAGACTGATTGCTCGGTCTCATCCAACTTGCCATCCAGTTTGCGCTCCAGTCTTTCTGCCGAAAGCTGAATCGGTGTCAGCGGATTTTTAATTTCATGGGCCAAGCGGCGAGCGACTTCGCCCCAAGCCTGCGAGCGCTGCGCCGAGACAATTTCTGAAATGTCATCAAACACCAAGAGCCGCATGCCATCGGGCAAGATGGCGCCGCGCGCCACCAACGTGACTGATGTTGCCTCCAAGCCTTGACCTGAGGCATGAATTTCAAATGATTTTTGCCAATGGTCCAGTTCGTGCCGGTCTTTGTCAGCACTCAACAATTCAAACTGCTCTTGCACACCTGCTGCAAAATTTTGCAAGTTGGGTAGGCTCATCAAGGAGGCTTTTTCGTGCGCGGCCAGAGGCACTTTCAAAATTCGCGTGGCGCCGGGATTGGAAGACTGAATCAAGCCCTGCGCATTGAGCACAATCACACCCGCCGTGAGGTTGTCCAAAATGGTCTGCAAATTGCCGCGCGCTGCATCCAATTGGTTCAAGCTGAGCTCAACCGCGTTTCTGG
>JBIKJX010000091.1:0-6750 GCA_044360785.1 Limnohabitans sp. | reverse complement strand
ATGGCTTTTGCCTCTTCAATTTGAAATTCAAAGTAGCGTTGAAAGCTGAACACAATACTGGCCATCAAAATGGTCGTGCCCATGAGTAAAGCCGCCGCCGCACCAAAGATGGTGAGCCAATTGCTGATGTCTGCACGTTCTGATGAGGCAATGCCCGCATTGAATTTGGCATGCCATTTTTCAGGTGGCATCAAGCCATAAATGATGGCGTTGAGTGCGCAACCTGCGAAAGTAAAGCCCAAGAGTGGAATCAAAATCCAGCTGAGAACGTCGTCTTGTCCGAACTCTAGCGTGCGCTGAATGCCATACCAACCCAGGGCCGTGGGTAAGGGAAGTAGCCAACCCAACAGGCTGGAAAAACCATACAAATAAAAGCGATGCACGCCCAGAGGGCCTAGCAAAAAAGTCAGCCAAACAGACAGTGTTTTGTTTTTCATAGCCTGCATTATTCAGGAGATCGTTTGTCACCGTGCCCTAAAGCCTTTTCCATCATGACGATATCTAGCCATCGATTGAATTTCCAGCCGCAAGATTTCACGGTGCCAACAGCTTCAAAACCCACAGTTTGGTGAACACCGATGGAGCCTGCGTTCGTTGAATCACCAATGACGGCGATCAGTTTTCTGATGCCTGATTGCTCGGCGGCGCGGCATAACTCAGCTAAGAGCAACCTTCCCCAACCCTTGCCAGCAGCATGGGGGGCCAAGTAAATGGAATCTTCGGCTGAAAAGCGATAGGCGGGGCGGGGTTTGAACCAGTTGCAATAAGCAAACCCTTGAACCTGGCCATCTGCCTCAATGACCAGATAGGGCAGCCCTTTGCTTAAGACGTCTGCTCGTCTGGCAGCCATGTCATCTTGGGTAGGAGGTTCAATCTCAAAAGTACCCGTCCCATTCAGGACGTGGTGTTGATAAATGGCGGTGATCGCACTTAAATCTTCGACTTGGCTGGGGCGAATGATGGGCATTCCTAAACTCCGGGTTATAATCAGCGGCTTTTCAGTGTGTCACTGGCCGGGTGGCCAGTTGCGTGTCTCAAACGCTGGAAGAAATTGTGGGATGGCACTTTTTGCTGTCTCGACACCACCCTAGGATAAATCATGGTTGTCATTCGTCTTTCTCGTGGCGGTTCTAAAGCCCGTCCATTTTTCAACATTGTTGTGGCTGACAAGCGCGTTCGCCGCGATGGCCGTTTCATTGAGCGTATCGGTTTTTACAACCCTATCGCCAAAGACACAGAAGAAGGCCTGCGCGTTGTGCAAGACCGTTTGACTTACTGGACCGGCGTTGGCGCTCAAGTGTCACCTACCGTTCAGCGTTTGGTCAAACAAGCCACAGCCAAGGCCGCTTAAGTCTTTTAGACTTGGTTCAATACTGAGTCTAAGTTTAGGTCTAAGGCATCGCTGTGTTACCCCATCTAGAGTTTGCCGATATGCCGGCAGACGCCATTGAGGTGGGGCGCATTGCAGATGCATGGGGTATCAAAGGCTGGTTCAAAGTCTTGCCCCACAGCGCCTCCCCGGAGGCGCTTTTTTCTTCCAAACGATGGTTTTTGTTGCCCTCCGACAGAGCGGTCGGTGGGAGGCAATCGCCCACGGCAAAGTCGTCTGCTACTTCGGGTCTGGCAGCCAAACCGGTGCTGTTGAAAATCAAAGAAGCCAAAGAACATGCTGACACCGTTGTCGCATCGTCATTGGATGTCCAAGACAGGAACCAGGCAGAGGCCCTCAAAGGCGCGCGTATTTTTGTGCCGCGTTCAAGTTTCCCAACAGCCGGTGTCGATGAATATTATTGGGTCGACTTGCTCGGTTTAGATGTGGTCAATCGAGAGGGTGTTGCCCTCGGTCAAGTCAAAGATTTAATGTCGACTGGGCCGCAAACTGTATTGGTCCTGTCGCAAGTTTCAGATGAGGACGGAAAACCGCCCATTGAGCGCATGATCCCGTTCGTTTCTGCCTTTGTAGACCAAGTTGACTTGCCTGGTCGCAGAATCACGGTCGATTGGCAGCTTGATTATTAGGAAGGTGAGGGCAGGCCATGCGCTTTGACGTCATCACATTGTTTCCTGAGTTGTTTGCTCCCTTTTTAACTTCTGGCATCAACCGACGCGCTTTTGAAACGGGTGCTGTTGAGTTAAAGCTTTGGCATTTGCGAGACTTTGCGGATGGCACCTACAGAAGGGTCGATGACCGACCCTTCGGTGGTGGGCCAGGCATGGTCATGATGCCCGAGCCATTGGCGCGTTGTTTACAGGCCATTCAACAGGACCGTTCTATTTCTGAGAAATCCCCGGTACCAGTTGTCCTTTTCTCGCCCATCGGTCAGACACTGAACCACGCTGCGGTCGAGTCATGGTCGCAAAGTGAGGGCGCTATTTTGATTTGTGGTCGCTATGAAGGCCTCGATCAGCGCTTCATCGACGCGCACGTGGATGTGCAGATTAGCCTAGGGGACTTCGTTTTGTCAGGCGGAGAAATTGCGGCCATTGCCCTCTTGGATGCAGTGGCCCGATTGCAGCCAGGTGTTCTGAACGATGAGGGGAGCCATCAAATGGACAGCTTCAATCCTGCGTTGGATGGGTTGCTAGATTGTGGACACTACACCCGACCCGATGTTTGGAATGAACAAACTGTACCGCCTGTTTTGATGTCTGGTCACCACGTAGACATTGCGAAGTGGCGTCGACAACAAAGTTTAGCTTTGACCCAAAAGCATCGGCCTGATTTGATTGAATTGGCCAGAGCGAGGGGTCAATTGACCGCCAAGGATGAATACTTTTTAGTTCATGGTGACAAAACAGACATGGCCAATCCCTGATTTGGACTTCAGCGTTGAAGGTCCGAAATCGTTTCATGGCTAATGTGACGTCTACAGGCGCTTAAAAAAATATATAATCAAAGGCTTTTCGATCCTCTGCCCGCCGCGGCTGTTGCGTTTGATCTTGGTTTAATCAGCTCAGTTCATCCAGCATAGAAGCCGCCTTTAGCGTAGCGTTGAGCACGATCGATGGATGAAAGAGCACAAAATGAATTTGATTCAAACTCTCGAGCAGGAAGAAATTGCCCGTTTGGGTAAAACCATTCCCGACTTCATGCCTGGTGACACCGTCATCGTTAGCGTCAATGTGGTTGAAGGTAACCGCAAGCGCGTTCAGGCTTATGAAGGTGTTGTCATTGCCAAGCGCAATCGCGGCTTGAACAGTGGTTTCACTGTTCGCAAAATTTCAAGCGGTGAAGGTGTGGAGCGTACGTTCCAAACATACAGCCCCTTGATTGCCAGCATCGAAGTCAAGCGCCGTGGTGATGTTCGCCGCGCCAAGTTGTACTACTTGCGTGATCGCAGCGGCAAGTCTGCACGCATTAAAGAAAAGTTGCCACAACGCGTTGCTAAAACAGCAGCCGCCGCGTAAAGCGAACAAAAGGTCTTTATCGGCCTTCATGAAAAAACCGCCAAGGCTTTCGCCAAGGCGGTTTTTTTACGCCCCTGCTTGGCAGGGGTGTTGGGTAGAGGAATTAACCGCGTGTGACTTTCAACACCTTGGCGCCAGTGCGCTTGGGTGCGGCGTGACCGCCAGCATTGTGAGGCTTGAAGTTGCCAGCACCGATGACTTTAGGACCGCGTGCAGGACGATCGCTGGGACCGCCACGCGAGTGCTCACGACTGGGTGCGCGAGGGGCGCGGGCGTCTCGAGCGTCAAAACGGTTTTCACCGCGCGCATCTTGGCGCTGATCACCACGAGGTTCAAAGCGACCTTCGCCGCGAGGCGTGAAGCTACGTTGCTCGCTGCGGAATTCACCACGAGGTTCGAAGCGCGCTTCAGGGCGTGTATCGCCACGGCCTTCAAAGCGGGGCGCTGGCGCACGGTTGTCAAAGCGATCGCCACGGCCTTCGAAGCGATCACCGCCTCGGTTGCCTTCAAAGCGAGGTGCACCACGTGATTCAAAACGATCGCCGCCACGATTGCCACCAAACCCGCCGCCACCGCCGAATGAACGACCACGACCACCACGATCGCCGCGGTCACCACGATCATTACCACCACGACCTGAACGGCTTTCTGGGAAGTTTTGTTTGGGTTCCATGCCAGGAATGACTTCGGCCTTGAACGGCTGACGGCTGTACGACTCAATGTCCAAAATTTTGCGACGATCGCGAATTTCGGCAAAGGTGACAGCCAAGCCATCGCGACCTGCACGGCCCGTACGGCCAATGCGGTGGGTATAGTCTTCGGCTTTCATGGGCAGGCCAAAGTTGAACACGTGAGTGATGGTGGGCACGTCAATGCCGCGAGCTGCCACATCAGTAGCCACCAAGATTTGAACTTGGCCATTGCGCAAAGCCATCAGGCGGCGATTGCGCAAACCTTGACTTAAAGCGCCATGCAATGCAACGGCATCAAAGCCATCTTGCTGCAAGTCTGCGGCCAAGCCATCGCACTCAATTTGGGTGCTGGCAAACACAATGGCTTGATTGATGGAAGCATCGCGCAACCAATGGTCGAGCAATTTGCGTTTGTGTTGTGCGTTGTCGGCCCAGAACAAAACTTGCTTGATATTGCTGTGTTTTTCCTGGGGTGAGTCGATTTGGATTTTTTGAACAGAAGAACCACCGTCGTGCATCACGCGCATGGCCAATTGCTGAATGCGCGGCGCAAACGTGGCACTGAACATCATGGTTTGCTGGCGCTGGCTGGTAAGTTGGTTGATGTCTGCCAAGTCATCAGAAAAGCCCAGGTCCAACATGCGGTCGGCTTCGTCAACGACCAAGAATTTAACCTTGTCGAGTTTGATTTGCATTGAGCGTTGCAAGTCGAGCAAACGACCTGGTGTGGCCACGACCAAGTTGGCGTTTTGCAACTTGGCGATTTGCAACTGATATGGCATGCCGCCCACAATGTTGGCAACGCGTAAACCGCGGCAATGTTTCACCAAATCGATTGCATCGTGCGCAACTTGTTGCGCCAATTCACGTGTTGGGCAAACGATCAAGGCACCGGGTGATGGTGCTTTGAAATTGCGTGCATTGGTTGGATCTTTGCGCTTGGGGCGCTTGGGGGCAGGCTCGCCATTGGCTGCTGCATCTGCACAGGCTTGTGCAAATGAGGCGCGCTCAGCTTCTTCTGCTGCGGCCAATTCTTGCAACAAAGTATGAAGTACGGGCAACAAGAAAGCAGCCGTTTTGCCGCTACCTGTCTGGCTCGACACCATCAGGTCGATGTAGCTGTTGGCTTTGCCCAATGTTTCTTTTGGCAATGCCAAAGGAATGGCTTTAAGTTGAACAGAAGTGGGTTGGGTGTAGCCAAGATCGGCCACAGCTTGAACCAACTCGGGTGCCAAGCCCAATTGCACAAAACCATTGGGTTGCTCGGGTGTGGGGTCGGTTTCGAGATTTTCGGTCTCATTAACATGGGCTGCTTCCAGCGCCAAATTTTCGGTCACGAAAGTTTCGTTCGTAGAGGATTGCGCAGACGACAAGTCGTCCTGCACTTCAAAAGCGTCAGTCATATTTTTTCTCGCACGGACGTCCGCAAGATTTGCGGTGGCGCCGTTCATGGTTAAAAAACATCAACCATCAAACGGAGCTCGGTGCTGTTTGAAAATAAGCGGCATGACTTGATGTCAGTGCGCTGTCTTTTCCAGTCGAGTGACTCTTATCAGTGAGTCAAAGGCATGAAGGTGATGCACAAGGGCTGCGGCACAAGGCCTGTTTGCAACTCAGCCAAGGATTATGGCACAGTTTTTTGAGCTTGTGCGGGTTTTCCCTGAAATGAATCAAAGCTTGATGAAATGTTCTCTGTAATGGGCCAATTCTTCGATGGATTCGTGGACATCGGCCAGGGCAGTGTGTTTTTGTTGTTTCTTGAAGCTGTTAAAGACTTCCGGCTTCCAGCGTTTGGACAGTTCCTTCAGAGTGCTGACATCCAAGTTGCGGTAGTGCAAATAAGCTTCTAATTTGGGCATGAACTTCACAAGAAACCGTCGGTCTTGGCTGATGGTGTTGCCACACAGTGGCGAACTGCTTTTCGAGACGTACTTTTTGATGAATGCCAAAATTTGTTCTTCAGCATCTTGTTCTGTCAGCTTGGACGCTTTGACCTTGTCAATCAGGCCACTGCGCCCATGGGTGCCCTTGTTCCACGCATCCATTTTGTTCAGTAATTCATCACTTTGGTGAATCACACAGACCGGACCTTCTACGCGAGGGCTGAGGTTGGGCCCTGTCACGACCACGGCAATTTCAAGCAGCCGCTCTTTTTCAGGATCAAGGCCTGTCATTTCACAGTCAATCCAAACTAAATTGTCGTCCGACTTCGAGAGAGTGACGTCAGGTGCGTCCGATGGCAGGGGGGCTTGGGTGTTCGCTGTCATTTCAAAATAGAGCTTTTCGTGAAGGTACTGATTGTCGCTGATGTGAGCTGATCTACACTTCGACCTATGAATCCAACTTTGACTCTGACTTATTTGTTGGTTAGCGCCTTGCTGATCAATGTTTTATTGAAGCTATGGCTCAATGCCCGCCAAGTTCGTCATGTGGCGCAGCATCGGGGCGAAGTTCCTTCTACTTTTGCAAGCCAAATTTCTTTGAGTGACCATCAAAAGGCCGCTGATTACACCTTGGCCAAAGCCAAAGTGGCGCAGATTGACATTTTGATTGATGCGGTTGTTTTGGTGGGGTGGACTTTGATGGGCGGTTTAAGCGCGCTGAATGAAGTTGTTTTGGCGTACATGGCACCCGGAATTTGGCAACAAGT
>JBIKJX010000089.1:0-6777 GCA_044360785.1 Limnohabitans sp. | reverse complement strand
AAGATCGAATCAATGGTTGGCGTTTTTTCCCGTGGCAACCATTTGCATGGCAGATGCGATCAGACCTGATACTTCAGTCATGTTACCGGGAACAATGAGCGTTGTTTTTGAGTCTTGCGCTACCTTACCGTATGCCAGCACAGCTTGCTCAGCCACCTTCAATTGAACGGCCTGTTCACCGCCTGGCTTTTGAATGGCGGCAGCAATGCGCTCAATGGCTTGGGCTGTGGCTTCGGCCACTGCCAAGATGGATGCCGCATCACCTTCAGCTTTATTGATGACAGCTTGTTTTTCGCCCTCAGAGCGTGCAATGAAAGCTTCTCGTTCACCAGTGGCGATGTTGATCTGTTCTTGACGTCGTCCTTCAGAGGCTGCGATGAGTGCGCGCTTTTCGCGCTCTGCCGTAATTTGGGATTGCATGGCATGCAAAATTTCTGCAGGGGGTGTGAGGTCTTTGATTTCGTAGCGAAGTACTTTGACACCCCAGTTCAAGGCTGCTTCATCAATGGCCGCGACCACTTGTGCATTGATGATGTCGCGCTCTTCAAATGTTTTGTCGAGCTCTAATTTACCGATGACACTGCGCAAACTGGTTTGGGCTAACTGCGTGACGGCAATGATGTAGTTGGAGGAGCCGTAGCTGGCCAATTTGGGATCGGTCACTTGGAAATACAAAATGCCATCGACCTGCAGTTGGGTGTTGTCGCGGGTGATGCAAATTTGGCTGGGCACATCGAGAGGAATTTCTTTGAGGCTGTGCTTTTGGATCACCTTGTCGATGAACGGAACAACAAAGTTAAGCCCTGGGGTGAGACTTGCATGGTATTTGCCCAGACGCTCGACCACCCAAGCGTTTTGTTGTGGCACAACTTTGACAGTTTTCACAATGAACAAAGTTGCAATGGCCAACAAGAGAATGGCTATTTCCATGATTTTCCTTAAGTAATCTAACGATGAATTATTTGTTTTCAAGCACCAAGGTATTGCCTTGAATATTTTGAATTTGATAGATACCAGGTGCTTGCGTGTGACCCTCTGCACACACGGCAGTCCAGCTGGCGCCGCGGTGTTTGACTTGCGCAGTGCCGTTGCTAAGCCATTCATGAACTTCCACAATTTCGCCAACATCGAGATGTTGGGCCGAAACTTGTTCAGGGTGTGACTTTAATTTTTGCAATGAATAAAAGCGCCACAAAATAACAGCCAATCCACCGACAACAGCCCCTGCAATGAGTTGAGTTGAAAAGCTCAATTGGGCATGTGCTGCAAGAGCGCCTGCCGCAGCGCCAATGGCAAGCATCAGCAAATAGAAAGTGCCGGTTAGCAGTTCGGCCCCGACAAGTGAACCTGCAATGAGCCACCAAATGGTTGATTCGTTCATTTTCTTGATTGACCTTTTACCTACATCAGACCGAGCACTGAATGTGCCATGTTTTGTCACTCACAGGCTAGATTCCTTTGATTTGCAAGGAAATGTAAGCTGATTCATTTGAAAGATTGTGAAAAATTGAAGTATGGCGCTTTTTAGCTGTCAATTCGCTGCGGCTCGTTCACAACCGATTAAAAGTCAAGAAAACGCTCATTTATTAATTATCATCAAGGCGTGAACCAAGCATCTCTCTCCCAAGCTAACCCCTGGCGCCTGTCCGTTGCCCCCATGATGGACTGGACTGATCGCCATTGCCGGTTCTTTCACCGTCTGCTAACTCAGCACACCTTGCTTTATACCGAAATGGTCACCACGGGTGCACTGCGACATGGCAGCATTGAGCGACACCTGCGCTTTAACAATGAAGAACACCCGGTGGCTTTGCAACTGGGCGGCAGCGACGCCGACGATTTGGCCTTTGCCGCCAAACTGGGCCAGCAATGGGGTTACAACGAAATCAATTTGAACTGCGGCTGCCCCAGCGATCGCGTCCAACGCGGTGCCTTCGGCGCATGCCTCATGAATGAGCCACAGTTGGTAGCCGATGGCGTCAAAGCCATGGTCGATGTCGTAGCGGTCCCTGTCACGGTCAAGCATCGCATTGGCATTGATCAAATCGAAAGTTATGACTTTGTGCGTGACTTTGTGGGCACCGTCAAAGAAGCGGGTTGCAATGTTTTCATTGTGCATGCACGCAATGCATGGCTACAAGGGTTGTCGCCTAAAGAGAACCGTGAAATTCCGCCGCTTCGCTACGAGTTGGCCTATCAACTTAAAAAAGATTTTCCAGAACTCACTTTGTCTGTCAACGGCGGCATCACACGCAATGAGCAAATCGAGGCGCACCTGAAAGAGGTGGATGGGGTGATGATTGGCCGCGAGGCTTATTACAACCCTTGGCTGTTAACGACTTGGGATTCGCAGTTCTTCAATGCGCCAGAAGCCACTCTCACACGGGAAGCCGTTGAGGAAGCCATGGTGTCTTACATGGAACGCGCTTTTAAAGAAGACGGCTGCCCTTGGTATGCCATTGCACGCCACATGTTGGGCCTTTACCATGGGCAAAGGGGCGGGCGCTTGTGGCGTCAGGTTTGGAGCAATCACAAGCTCAAACCGATGCCGCCCCGTGCAGTCATGGCCATTGCACGCGAAGCATTGGCCAAAGGCGCTGAGGTGCCGGCTTAAGGCGTAGAGCTGGCGGCCATGAGCCCATTGGCAAAGTGCTCGCGCATGCGCGCAGCCGTAGCCACAGGATCTTTGGCCATGATGGCTTCCATGATGGCTTGATGTTCAGCCAAAGACTCTGTAATGCGTCCCGTTTTAAACAATGAATTGTGTCGATTGAGCTTCATCACTTTGCGCAAATCAGCCACCATTTGATCGCGCCATTTGTTTTGAGACAACTTTAGCAAGCACATGTGAAAGGCTTCGTTCACTTCGAAGAATTTGTCGTGTTTTTCTTTGCCAGGTTTGCCAGCCGCTTCAAGCTCAGCGTGCAGCACTTGAAGTTTTTTCAATTCGGCAGGGGAGGCTGTTTGGGCAACTACTGCAGCAGCGTCGCTTTCCAACAAGCTCAGCAAGTGATACACGTCACGCAGGTCTTTTTCAGAAACTTCGGTGACATAGGCACCACGGCGCACCTTCATGGTGACCAGTCCTTCGGCAGCCAAAACCTTTAAAGCTTCCCTCAAAGGCGTTCGGCTGATGCCGTAGGCCTTGGCAATTTGAAGCTCGTCAATCCAGCTGCCGGGCTCGAGTTCACGGCTGAAGATACGCTGCCGAATGAGTTCGGCAACTTCTTCATACAGCGCTCTGGGCGCCAAAGATGGGACAGCGGACAAGGCAGACATGGTGGATAAATCGTTCAATTTGGCCTAAAGTGGCCTGCAAATGGATTGTAAGGCAGTTACAATATTTTGCATCAATAATTATGAATCATATTGAGGATTTTGCGAAATGACACAGCCAAAGAACGAATTCAAGAACGAATTCAAAAACGCGCAATTAGAAGATTGGATGCGTGCCGCGCAGAAGTCGGCGCCAGGTGGCAACGTCGAAGCCCTCAATTGGAAAACCCCCGACGGCATTTCGGTCAAGCCTTTGTACACGGCAGAAGACACTGCCTCATTGCCTTATGCCAACACCTTGCCCGGCTTTGAGCCTTTCTTGCGGGGTCCCCAAGCTACCATGTACTCGGTTCGCCCTTGGACCATTCGTCAGTACGCAGGATTTTCAACGGCTGAAGAGTCCAATGCGTTTTATCGCAAAGCATTGGCTGCAGGCGGGCAGGGCGTGTCAGTGGCCTTCGATTTGGCCACTCACCGCGGCTACGACTCCGACCATCCGCGCGTCACAGGCGATGTGGGCAAAGCCGGTGTGGCCATCGACTCTGTCGAAGACATGAAAATTTTGTTTGACCAGATTCCCCTTGATAAGGTGTCTGTGTCCATGACCATGAACGGTGCCGTGTTGCCCGTTTTGGCAGGCTACGTGGTGGCCGCCGAAGAGCAGGGTGTCAGCCAAGACAAATTGTCTGGAACCATTCAGAACGACATTCTGAAAGAGTTCATGGTGCGTAACACCTACATTTACCCACCCGAGCCATCGATGAAAATCATCGGTGACATCATTGAGTACACGGCCAAAAACATGCCGAAGTTCAACTCAATTTCGATTTCGGGCTATCACATGCAAGAGGCCGGCGCCAACCAAGCGCTTGAGATGGCCTTCACATTGGCCGATGGCAAAGAATATGTCAAAACCGCCATTGCCAAAGGCATGGATGTGGATGATTTTGCAGGCCGCCTGTCCTTCTTCTGGGCGGTCGGTATGAATTTCTATTTGGAAATTGCCAAGATGCGTGCGGCGCGTTTGCTATGGTGCCGAATCATGAAGGGCTTTGATGCCAAGAACCCTAAGAGCCTCATGTTGCGTACGCACAGCCAAACATCTGGCTGGTCGCTGACTGAGCAAGACCCCTACAACAACGTGGTACGGACCACCATTGAAGCCATGGCGGCCGTGTTTGGCGGTACCCAATCGTTGCACACCAACAGCTTTGACGAAGCCATTGCGTTGCCCACCGAGTTCAGTTCGCGCATTGCGCGCAACACGCAGTTGATCATTCAAGAAGAGACGCACATCACCAATGTGATTGACCCATGGGCGGGCAGCTACATGATGGAATCGATTACGCAAGAGATGGCCGACAAAGCTTGGGCCATCATTGAAGAAGTGGAAGCCATGGGCGGCATGACCAAGGCGGTGGACAGTGGCTGGGCCAAACTGAAAATCGAAGCAGCCGCTGCTGAAAAACAAGCACGCATTGACTCCGGCAAAGACGTCATTGTGGGCGTGAACAAATACAAGCTGGCCAAAGAAGATCCGATCGACATTTTGGCCATCGACAATGTGAGAGTGCGTGATGGACAAATCGATCGTTTGAAGAAAATTCGCGCAACGCGCGATACTGCCAAAGTGCAAGCCGCATTAGACGCACTCACAGCCTCTGCCGAAAGCGGCCAAGGCAATTTGCTCGACCTGAGTATTCAAGCCATTCGTTTGCGCGCTACGGTTGGTGAGGTGTCGGACGCGTTGGAGAAAGTTTTTGGGCGCCACCGCGCCGATACGCAAAAGGTGACCGGTGTGTACGCTGCTGCTTACGACTCAGCCGAAGGTTGGGATCAACTGAAAAAAGAGATCAACGAATTTGCCGATGCCAAGGGCCGTCGTCCACGCGTCATGATCAGCAAGCTGGGCCAAGACGGCCACGACCGCGGCGCCAAGGTGGTCGCCACAGCGTTTGCCGATTTAGGCTTTGATGTCGACATGGGCCCCTTGTTCCAAACGCCTGAAGAATGCGCGCGCCAAGCCATTGAAAACGATGTGCATGCCGTGGGTGTTTCAACCTTGGCTGCCGGACATAAAACACTGGTACCCGCCATCATTGAAGAACTCAAGAAGCAAGGCGCCGACGACATCATCGTGTTTGTGGGCGGTGTCATTCCGCGTCAAGACTATGACTTCCTGTACGAAGCGGGTGTGAAGGGCATTTATGGCCCAGGCACACCCATTCCAGCCAGCGCCAAAGATGTTTTGGAGCAAATTAAAAAGGCGCTAGGTTGACACCTCAAGACCTCATGCAAGGTGTGTTGCAGGGCCTGCCCGCGGTTCAACGCCGCGCCATGGCCAAGTCCATCACCTTGCTCGAGTCCACACTGCCTGCACACCGTTTGCAGGCGGATGAGTTGCTCACGGGTTTGTTGCCCCACTCGGGCAAGTCATTTCGCTTGGGCATCAGTGGCGTGCCAGGGGTAGGCAAGTCCACCTTCATTGAAGCCTTAGGGCTGTTTTTAATTGCGCAAGGTCATCGTGTGGCGGTGCTGGCCATCGATCCCTCTTCTACAGTTTCTGGTGGTTCTATTTTGGGCGATAAAACTCGAATGGAGCATCTGAGCGTTCACGAGAAAGCCTACATTCGCCCCAGCCCCTCTAGCGGTACGTTGGGCGGTGTTGCAGAAAAAACGCGCGAAGCCATGTTGGTCTGCGAAGCCGCAGGCTACGACGTGGTCATTGTCGAAACTGTGGGCGTGGGTCAAAGCGAAACCGCTGTGGCCAACATGACCGACATGTTTGTGCTGATGCAACTGCCCAATGCCGGCGACGATTTGCAGGCTATCAAAAAGGGTGTGATGGAGTTGGCCGATTTGGTCGTCATCAACAAGGCCGACATCGACACATCGGCAGCTACACGTGCCGAAGCCCAAATTACAAGTGCTCTGAGATTGTTGGGCATGCATGGCAACCCAGACAACGCGCATCACAACGAATCACAGTGGCATCCCCAAGTGGTCCAAATTAGCGCCTTGTTAAATCAAGGCGTGGATACTTTTTGGCAAAGGGTGTTGCAGTTTAAAAGTCTGCAAGAAGCCAATCACAAGTTGGCTAGTCGCAGGCAAAACCAAGCGCAAGCATGGATGTGGGAACGCATCGACGCGGGCCTCAAACAAAATTTCCGAGCTCAGGCCAGTGTGCAAGCGTTGTTGCCTGAACTCATGCAGAAGGTGACCACAGGCCAAGTGCCGGCATCTACTGCCGCAAGACAACTGCTGGCCGCTTATCAAGCGACTGGCTTTCCTCAAAATTGACTTATCCCGTATTGGAGTGAAGAAAGTAAATCATGCAAGACATCATTCAACAACTCGAAAAGAAACGCGCTGCAGCTCGCATGGGCGGTGGCCAAAAGCGCATTGATGCACAACACGCCAAAGGCAAACTCACGGCCCGTGAGCGTCTTGAAGTGTTGCTTGACGAAGGCACCTTCGAAGAGTGGGACATGTTTGTCGAGC
>JBIKJX010000087.1:0-6868 GCA_044360785.1 Limnohabitans sp. | reverse complement strand
ACTATCATTTAATTCATGAACGTAACTTCTCCATTTTCAGCAGACCCAATTCAAACGCCCTTTTGGCGACTTCCTGCATTGATCAGCTTGGCACTGTTGCCTTTGCTGCTGGCTTGGGACTTTTCGGATGGCGACATGAAAATGGCCGTCATCTGGGGAGAAAGAGATGGCTTTGCACTGCGTTCAAATTGGTGGATGGAGAAAATCATGCACGAGGGGGCAAGAACCGTTGGATGGCTCTTCTTGCTCACACTTTTGCTTAGCATCTGGCGGCCCTGGGGCACATTGCGGTCATTGGCTACGGCCGATCGTGCCAGTGTTTTTGGCTCAGTCCTCTGCGCACTGCTCAGCGTCACCGTCATCAAAGGCCTCAGTGAAACCAGCTGCCCTTGGGATCTGCAGGTATTTGGTGGCTTGGCCCCTTACGTGTCGCATTGGGATTTTTGGCAGCGTGATGGCGGGGGCGGACACTGCTTTCCTGCGGGCCACGCTTCAACGGGATTTGCCTTCATGGCCGCTTACTTTGGCCTGAAACAAAACAATGCACCTGCAGCTTGGGTATGGCTGTTGGTCGCGCTGCTGATTGGCTTTGAATTGGGCATTTCACAGCAAATACGCGGCGCTCATTTCATGAGCCATACCCTGTGGACGGCATGGCTTTGCTGGACCGTAGGTTGGCTCAGCCACCTTGTTTTCTTCAAACTGCGACACCGCAAAAAATAAAGCACCAAGGACTGGCGTCTTGGTGCTTTAAACGTTGACTTGATTTTCTAAAAAGTAAGTACTTACTTGGCTCGACAAATTTTGAGCATGTTGGTACCACCAGGCGAGCCCATCGGTTCACCGCACGTAATGGCATAGATGTCGCCTGTTGAAACAATGTTGCGCTTTTTCAAGTGCATTTCAGCTTGCGACAACGCTGTATCGAGGTCCGTGCTGGTGTTCATCAGCAAAGGACGAACGTTGCGATACAGCGCCATTTTTCTTTGCGAGCTGACCTTGGTCGTCAAGGCGTAAATGGGTATTTTGACCCGGTGACGGCTCATCCAAAGGGCTGTTGAACCCGACTCGGTCAAAGCCACAATGCCCTTGGCATTGAGGTGGTGGGCTGTGAACAATGCGCCCATGGCAATAGACTGGTCAATGCGATGGAAGGTTTGACCACTGAAATCGGCATCCAACTCAACCTCTTCGGCGGCCTCGGCGGCCAAACAAATTTTGGCCATTTCTTGCACGGTTTCTAAAGGGAATTTACCGGCCGCAGTTTCGGCGCTCAACATGACGGCATCGGTGCCGTCCAACACCGCGTTGGCCACATCGCTGACTTCAGCCCGCGTCGGCACGGGGTTGGTAATCATGCTTTCCATCATTTGGGTGGCGGTAATGGTGACCTTGTCGTGTTTGCGCGCCAGCTTGATCATGCGTTTTTGCAGAGCAGGTACAACGGCGTTACCAACCTCAACCGCCAAATCGCCGCGCGCAACCATGATGCCGTCACTGGCCAACAAAATTTCTTCCAAACGAGGAATAGCTTCGGCTCGCTCAATTTTGGCGATCAAACCCGGCTTGTGATTGAACTCGGCTGCAGCCACATTGGCCAGCTGACGGGCCATTTCCATGTCGGTGGCGTTTTTAGGAAAGCTGACGGCAATGTAGTCCGCTTGAAAGCTCATCGCTGTTTTGATGTCTTCCATGTCCTTGCCCGTCAAGGCCGGCGCTGTCAGGCCGCCGCCTTGTTTGTTAATGCCTTTGTTGTTGGACAACTCACCACCCAGTTTGACCGTGGTATTGACCTTTTCGCCTTGCACAGAGTCAACGGTGAGCACAATCAGACCGTCGTTCAGCAACAGCACATCGCCAGCTTTAACGTCGCGTGGCAACTCTTTGTAATCCAAGCCCACGCCTGAGAGATCGCCTGGTTCTGAGCGTGAAGCGTCCAGGACAAATTGAGCACCTTGCTCGAGCATGACTTTGCCTTCGGCAAATTTGCCAACTCTGATTTTGGGTCCCTGTAAGTCGGCCATGATGGCCACTTCACGGCCGGCGCGGGTAGCAGCCTCGCGAACCAATTGAGCGCGGTCAATGTGGTCTTGCGCTTTGCCGTGACTGAAGTTGAGTCTAACCACGTTCACGCCAGCACGAATCATGGCCTCGAGTAAAACTGGGTCGCTGGATGCAGGGCCGAGGGTGGCAACGATCTTGGTAGCACGGGTTGGCATGTGGACTTGTCTCCGGTGTAATTTAATTTCAATTTTCCCACGAATTTAGTTACACGGGGAGAACAAATTGCGTCTCAATAAGGGCTTTTTTCGTCAGGATCAATTGACCCATGTCAGCCAGAGGAAAACCCTAAGGGTTTAGACTCGGGGCATTCCGACGACTGGCACCCAAGCTCAAGCTTTCGCGCCCACCCTATGACTACACATTCTTCCTCTGACAATTTGCAGCCCATTCCGCCAGATCAGGCCATGCCTCATCGCAAGGTCATTCGTGAGTGGCTGTTCCCCTTGTCGCAGCGTTCCACTTTGCGTGCCTTTGTGCTGCTGTTGGTCGATACCGCACTGTTCGTCGGTTTGATTGCTGGAACCGTTGCTTTTGAATCGGTGTGGCTCAAACTGCTTTGCGGTTTGGCTGCGGGTTTTGTCATTGGCCGCTTGTTCATCATTGGCCACGACGCTTGCCACCAAAGCCTCACGCCTCATCGCGAACTGAACAAGTGGATTGGTCGCTACGCCTTTTTGTACTCACTCACCCCTTACAGCTTGTGGGACACCGGCCACAACGTGGTGCACCATGGCTACACCAACTTAAAGGGCGTCGACTTTGTTTGGACACCACTCACCGCAGAAGAGTATTCAGCATTGGGTCCCGTTGATCGTTTGCTCCAACGCCTGTACCGCAGTGGCTGGGCACCCGGTCTTTACTACCTCATTGAAATTTGGTGGAAGCGTGAGTTTTTCCCGAACAAAACGCACATGCCCACACGCCGCCCAGTCTTCTTCAAAGACAGCTTGTTGGTATCGGTGTTTGGTGTCTTGTGGATTGCAGTGATGAGCTATGCCGCAATGGCCACAGACCAATCGGTGGTGCTCACCCTGATCATGGGCGTGTTGGTCCCGTTCTTTTTCTGGAACACCATGATTGGCTTTGTGGTTTATGTTCACCACACGCACGTGCGGGTATCTTGGCACAATGACAAATCTGCTTGGACCAAGGCTCAGCCCTTTGTGTCGACCACAGTGCACCTGACCTTTCCCATGAAAATTGGCAACATGGTGCACCACATCATGGAGCACACTGCGCACCACGTCGACATGAGCATTCCACTCTATCGCCTGAAGCAAGCGCAAGCCAAATTGGAAGAGATGTTGCCAGGTCGCATCATTGTTCAGCCATTCTCTTGGAGCTGGTATTTCAAAACAGCCAAGGCGTGCAAACTATACGATTTCACACGCGAATGCTGGACTGACTTCCAAGGCCACATGACCAGCCCTGTGCGCGGCAACTTGCCACCCAAGGCTTCCTGATACAGCCCATTGATTATCACGACGTTGATCAAAAAAAAAGGCCGCTGAATTAGCGGCCTTTTTTCATGGATTGAATTTATGACTGCGCGCGGCGCGACAAAATTTCAAATGCGGGTAAGGTCTTGCCTTCAAGGACCTCCAAGAATGCACCGCCACCGGTAGAGATATAGCCCACCTCTTTTTCAATGCCGTATTTGGCAATGGCGGCCAAAGTGTCGCCACCGCCCGCAATGCTGAATGCATTTGATTCTGCAATGGCTTGCGCAATCACGCGGGTGCCATTTTCAAACGCAGCAAACTCAAATACACCCACAGGGCCATTCCACACAATGGTGCCAGCAGCTTTCAATTGCGTGGCCAGTTTTGCGGCGGTCTCGGGACCAATGTCCAAAATCAAATCGTCGTCGGCCACATCCGTGGCTTTCTTCACGGTGGCCACTGCGTCTGCTGAAAAAGATTTTGCAGTGACAACGTCCGTGGGAATGGGCACTTCTGCACCGCGCGATTTCATGATGTCGATCACCGCTTTGGCTTCTGCCAACAAATCGGGCTCGGCCAAGCTCTTACCAATTTTCAGACCCGCTGCCAACATGAAGGTGTTGGCAATGCCGCCGCCCACAATCAGTTGGTCCACCTTATCGGCCAAGCTCTTCAAGATGGTGAGTTTGGTCGACACTTTGCTACCTGCCACAATGGCGGCCAGTGGGCGGGCAGGGTGCGCCAAAGCCTTGGTAATGGCATCAATTTCTGCGGCCAACAAAGGGCCCGCACAAGCCACTTTGGCGTACTCGGCAATGCCGTAAGTGGTGCCTTCTGCGCGGTGCGCCGTACCAAATGCGTCATTGACAAAAATGTCGCAAAGGGCGGCCATTTTTTGGGCCAACTCGGGGTTGTTCTTTTTCTCGCCTTTGTTGACGCGGCAATTTTCCAGCAACACCACCTGACCCGCGGCCACCTCCACCCCATCGACCCAATTGGCCTTGAGGGGAACATCACGGCCTAACAGTTCAGCCAATCGTTTGGCAACCGGTGCCAATGAATCTTCCGCTTTGAATTCGCCCTCTGTAGGACGTCCTAAATGGCTGGTGACCATCACAGCAGCACCCGCGTCGAGTGCCATTTGAATGCACGGCACAGAGGCACGCACGCGAGTGTCTTCTGTAATGTCACCTGCATCGTTTTGCGGCACATTCAAATCGGCACGAATAAAAACACGCTGCCCTCTGACTTTGTCTTGTGCACACAAATCTGAAAACCGAATGACGTTCATGAAATTTCTCTTTGACGAAAATGAAAACAGGATGCATGCCGTGGCACATCCGTAGAAGCCACAATTTTAGTCTTGCAATCTTGCGCAAACTGACCCTCGGGGTACGAACCACCGCCGAAACAAATCACCAACCCAGCCAAAGATGCAAAGGTAAATAGGCCAACATGCCCACCACAATGGTCAGCAACACATTGCGCTTCCAAAAATAAATGGCACCGCCCACCAAAGCGCCGACCCAACGTGCATCCATCCAGGTCTGCAAGAATTGTCCTTGCTGCATCAAGATTTCTGGAAACACAACGGCTGCCAATGCCGCGATAGGTGCAAATTGCAAACCTCTTTGTGCCCAATCAGGCAGCGTCCATTCTTCGCTGGAAATAAAAAAGAAAGTCCGCGTGATAACCGTCACCAAGGTCAAGCCCACAATGACTGCGACTGTCCAAAAATCGGTGCCTTCAAAAAGCATCATGAGACTTGCCTTGGAGGTTTTTGCAATCGCTCAAGGCTCATGCTGAACATCACAGCCACCACAATGGCCAGCACAATGTTCAATTTCAATGGCAGGGCATACGCGGCAATGGCGGTGATGGCCGCCACGGTTGCCGTGAAAAATCGCATCTTGGTACTGGCCAGTGAACAAAAAATACCCACCAAACAAAGTGTCCCAGCAAAGCCCAAACCCCAAGCGGATGGAATGATGTTGGCCAAGAAAATGCCAAAGAAACTGGCCACCATCCAACTCAGCCAAACGATGCAGGTATTGCCTGCCAAAAACGCCGACTGATGCAATTGTGTTGCAGCATCCTCTGCGGGCTTCGGAAATCGTCGGGTAAACAAGACGTAGCTGATGTCAGCCGTGAGGTAACCGTGCATCATGCGTTCAAAGCGTGGCAAGTGCATGAAGTAAGGCCGCAAATGCAAACTAAAAACCATGAAGCGCAAGTTGACACAAAAGCCCGTGGCCAAAATAACCCAAGCCGGTGCGCCCACTGCAATCAAAGGAATGGCGGCCAGCTGCGAACTGCCTGCATAGACAAACAAAGTCATGGCAATCGACTCGAGCACACTCATGCCCGAATTCATCATGGCCACACCGGTCATCAAGCCCCACGCTGCAACGCCAGGCGCTTGGGGTGCAGCATCTTTGATGCCTTCCATGAAGGCCGGATGTCGGTAGTTCTCAGTTTTTAAAAACATCGCCGACGGCACCTTTGAAGCTGCGCACAAAGTCAGAAACGGCCTGTCGCTTGCCACCTGGTTTTTGCAATTGCGTGAGGCACAACACGCCTTCGCCACACGCCACATGAATACCCAATTCGGAAATGGCCAAAATTGAGCCTGGCATTGCAGTCTGTTTTGAACTGCGGTCGGCATTCAATGCATGCGCCTGCCAAATCTTGATCACTTCCTCGCTTAGATGCGTGCTCATGCCTGGAAATGGATCGAAAGCACGGACACGCCTCGCCAGCACTTCCGCAGATTGCATCCAATCTAAAGCCGCTTCTGCTTTTTCAATTTTGTGAGCATAGGTGATGCCCTCAGTGGGCTGCTTGACAGGACTGAAGCGACCGACCTGTGTCAAAGCCTTCACAATCATCTGGGCACCCATGCTGGCCAATGCATCGTGCAATGTGGCTGTCGTGTCTTGCGGGTCAATGGGACATGTTTCTTTGAGCAACATGTCACCGGTGTCAAGGCCTGCGTCCATTTGCATGATGGTGACGCCAGTTTCAGCATCACCGGCTTCAATGGCGCGGTGAATAGGCGCGGCCCCTCGCCATCTGGGCAACAAGGAGGCATGAATGTTGAGGCAACCAAACTGGGGTGCATCCAATACCCATTGCGGCAATATCAATCCGTAAGCGGCCACCACCATGACATCGGCTTTTGCTTGCGCAATGAATTGCTGTGCTGACAGCGCTTCCTCTGGGTATTTACCGTCAAGTCTCAAGCTGTGCGGTTGCAACACGGGCAACTGGTGTGCTTGCGCAAATTGTTTGACAGCAGACGCTTGGAGTTTCATGCCGCGGCCAGCAGGACGATCGGGCTGCGTCATCACACCCACAATGTC
>JBIKJX010000088.1:0-6868 GCA_044360785.1 Limnohabitans sp. | reverse complement strand
GCGCTAAACGCTCCTTCACAAAGGCCTTGACATCTTCCTCCGCCAAACTTTGACCGGTCTTCAGCACGATGAAGGCCTTGGTTTTGGTCAACCCATCTGCGTCAACTTTGCCAATGACAGCAGCCTCCAAAATGGCAGGGTGTTGTACCAAGGTTGACTCCACTTCAAACGGCGACACATAAATGCCACTGACCTTCAGCATGTCGTCATTGCGGCCAGCGTAGGTGTAGTAGCCATCGACATCGCGTGAATACTTGTCACCGCTTTTGGTCCATTCACCTTGGAAGGTGTCGCGCGATTTTTCGCGGTTGTTCCAATACATCAATGCCGCAGAGGGGCCTTTGATGTAGAGGTCGCCAATCTCATCGTGGCCTGTGAGCACTTCGCCTTGTTCACCACGCAGTTGCAATTCGTAGCCGGGTACGGGTTTGCCTGTGGTGCCATAACGCACATCACCCGGTTTGTTGGACAAGAACACATGCAGCATTTCGGTGGAGCCAATGCCGTCAATGATTTCGCAGCCAAAGCGCGCGGTCCAGCGCTCGCCAATGTCGGCGGGCAAGGCTTCACCGGCAGACGAGCAAATGCGCAAGGCCACTTGATCTTTGGTGGGTAAGTCAGGACTTGCCAACATACCGCCGTAACCGGTCGGTGCGCCATAAAACACGGTGGGTTTGTAGTCGACCAAGCGTTTGAAGGTGGCTTGCGGTGTGGGGCGTTCAGCCATCAGGACCACGCTGGCACCAACGCTCAAGGGGAAGGTGAGAGCGTTGCCTAAGCCATAGGCAAAGAACAGTTTGGCGGCAGAGAACACCACATCGTTCGACGACAGTGCCAACACGCCTTTGCCATACAGTTGCGCAGTCCAATACAAATTGCCCTGGGTGTGTACGGTGCCTTTGGGGTTGCCTGTGGAGCCTGATGAGAACAACCAGAACGCGGGCTCGTCTGCATGCGTTTCTGCTGGCAAGCTAGGTCCTGATGCAGAGGCCAGGAAATCTTTGAAGTGCATGCTGGGCGCAGGCAAGTCGCCTTCGTGGCGTGTCACCACCACATGCTTGATGCTTTTCGTGCCCTGTGCAATTGCGCTATTGAGCGTCCCCAATAAAGAAGACGAAACCAAAGCCGCTTGCGCGCGACTGTTGTTGATCATGAAGGCATAGTCGTCTGCCGTCAGGAGGGTATTGACGGCAACGGGTACCACGCCTGCATACAAAGCACCTAAAAAAGAAACGACCCAATCGGTGCTGTCTTGCATCAACAAAAGAACGCGTTCCTCGCGCTTCAGACCCAATTTGCGCAGTCCCGCAGCGCAAGCCCTGATTTGATCGGCCATTTCGCCGTAGGTGAGGCTGCCAACGTCATCAATCAGTGCGGTCTTTTCTTTGCGACTGTTGTTAGCGGCAATCAAAAATTGCGCGAAGTTAAATTGAACTGGTGGCGCGGATGGCAGAGTCATGGTGATCTCCGTGATCTTGATCAAAAATTTGTGCGGTCTGCACTAAAACGCTTTGGCTTTAGGGCAACTCGCGGTATAAATGCACTATCTTGCTTGCGGACGAGTATGCATTAAAGTGCATGTTTTGTCTGTACTCAAAATTCAGGGTTTTCCCTTGATTTTGTTGAATATGCACTGTCAATTCATTGTCTTTGGAGATTTCGGTGACCGAATCATCGACTGCATTTGTAGAAGTGGGTAGCTCACTAGAGCCCCTTCGCAGCCCCTTCCTGATGGCGCTGGGAGAGCGCGTTCGCAACTTGCGTTCTCGCAAAGGCATGACCCGCAAAGCGGTTGCTTTGGCAGCCGATGTTTCTGAGCGGCATTTGGCCAATTTGGAATACGGAACAGGCAACGTATCTGTGTTGGTATTGCTACAGGTTTCGCATGCCTTGCAATGTTCATTGGCCGAGCTGTTGGGCGATATCAGCACCAGCTCGCCAGAGTGGCTGTTAATTCGAGAATTGCTCAGCAAACGAACTGAGGCGGATTTGCGCCGTGCACGCGTGCAACTGACCGACATGTTTGGAGAGAGTGGCGATGCCAATGCGCGCCGTACGCGCATTGCGCTCATTGGTTTGCGCGGTGCTGGCAAAACCACACTGGGTCAGCGTTTGGCGGACGATTTGGGTTTCACCTTCATTGAACTCAGTCGCGAAATTGAAAAGTTTGCAGGCTGCCAAATTAGTGAAATTCACAACCTGTATGGTGCCAATGCCTATCGTCGCTATGAGCGACGTGCGTTGGAAGAGGCCATTCAAATTTACCCAGAGGTGGTGATCGCCACACCTGGTGGCTTGGTCTCTGATTCAGCCAACTTCAATTTACTGCTCACACACTGCACCACGGTGTGGCTGCAAGCCAGCGCCAATGATCACATGTCGCGTGTAGCAGCCCAGGGCGATTTGCGACCCATGGCCGCGAGTCCCGAGGCGATGGAAGATTTGAAACGCATTTTGGAAGGCCGCTCAGCTTTTTATTCCAAAGCCGATTTGAGCATCGATACCAGCGCACAGAATAAGGAAGAAAGCTTTAAGCGCTTGAATACAGAAGTACGCAAGGTGATTCAATGGGTCGAGTAGGGTCGCTAGAAAATTTCAAAAACTAGGGTAAACACTTAATAATTGCATTAAATTGCATGTTGAGTCCTGGAATTGAATGCAATAAACTGCATGTCAACGCAGTTTGATTCTTTTACTAGTTCTGAACCCAAGATTTTTGACCCGACAACGACCTTCATCGGAGACCCTCATGACCACGGCGCCCATCGTTAATTACCAAACCACCCCAGAAAACTACAAGCACATCAGCTTGGCCTTTGACGGTGCCGTGGCCACCTTGTCGATCAACATCGACGAAAACGCAGGCATTCGCCCCGGCTACAAACTCAAGCTCAATTCCTATGACTTGGGTGTCGACATTGAATTGCATGACGCTTTGCAGCGCATCCGCTTTGAGCACCCCGAAGTGCGCACCGTGGTGGTCACCAGTTTGAAAGACCGCGTGTTCTGTTCTGGCGCCAACATCTTTATGTTGGGTGTCTCCACCCACGGCTGGAAAGTGAACTTCTGTAAGTTCACCAACGAAACACGCAACGGCATTGAAGACTCCAGCAAATATTCTGGTTTGAAATTTGTGGCCGCCTTGAACGGTGCTTGCGCTGGCGGTGGTTATGAGTTGGCGTTGGCCTGTGACGACATCGTCTTGGTTGACGACCGTTCTTCTTCGGTGTCATTGCCTGAAGTTCCTTTGTTGGGTGTGTTGCCCGGAACCGGTGGCCTGACCCGCGTCACCGACAAGCGCCACGTTCGCCACGACTTGGCCGATATTTTCTGCACCAGCGTTGAAGGTGTGCGCGGTCAGCGTGCTGTCGACTGGCGCTTGGTCGATGCCATTGCAAAGCCCAACCAGTTCCAGCAAGTGGTGCGCGAGCGTGCCGACAAATTGGCCGCTCAAAGCGATCGCCCTGCATCGGAAAAAGGCGTGGCGCTCACACCCATTCAGCGCAACATCGCTGAGAACAGCATCGGCTACAACAATGTGACGGTCGATATTGACCGCGCAAAACGTGTTGCTACTTTCACTGTCAAAGCCCCTAGCGTTGTGCAGCCAACGGACATCGCTGGCATCGTGGCTGCAGGTGCACAGTGGTGGCCATTGCAAATGGTGCGTGAATTGGACGATGCCATCTTGCACATGCGTACCAACGAACTCGATATTGGCACTTGGTTGCTCAAAGCGACCGGTGATGCCCAAGCCGTATTGGCCAGCGATGCCACTTTGTTGGCACACAAAGATCACTGGTTCGTGCGCGAAACCATTGGCCACTTGCGCCGCACTTTGGCGCGTTTGGACGTCTCTTCACGCAGTATTTTTGCCTTGGTTGAGCCTGGTACTTGCTTTGTAGGTACTTTTGCTGAATTGGCTTTCTGTGCAGACCGCACCTACATGTTGGCGTTGCCAGACGATGCTGACAAGGCGCCCACCATTCAATTGAACGAATTCAATTTTGGCTTCTACCCCATGGTCAACGACCAGTCTCGTTTGGCCCGTCGCTTCTACGAAGAAGTGCCCGCCATGGAAGCCGCCCGTGGCGCCATTGGCAAAGCATTAGACGCCGATGCAGCCTTGGCATTGGGCTTGGTCACAGCAGCACCCGACGACATCGATTGGGAAGACGAAATTCGCATGTGCTTGGAAGAGCGCGCTGCCATGTCGCCCGATGCCCTGACAGGTTTGGAAGCCAACTTGCGTTTTGCCAGCCAAGAGAATATGTTGACACGTATTTTTGGCCGCCTCACTGCATGGCAAAACTGGATTTTCCAGCGCCCCAATGCGGTGGGCGAAAAAGGTGCCTTGAAGGTCTACGGCAAAGGCGAAAAAGTGCAGTTCGATATGAACCGCGTTTAAGTCTTGAACGCCGCATCCGTTTTTTGAAAGTGTTGTGCAGCAAGGTTCCCGGTGGTCTTTGCTGCAACCAAAATTTGACCCCACCGTTGCATTAATTTCTGGAGACTCACATGTCCGGTATCAACTACAGCGAAAAGATTCCTAACAACGTCAACTTGTCCGAAGACCGCACATTGCAGCGCGCGTTGGAACAATGGCAACCCAACTTCATCAACTGGTGGGACGACATGGGCCCCGAGGGTTCCAAAGACATGGACGTGTACTTGCGCACGGCCGTCAGCGTTGACCCACAAGGCTGGGCACAGTTTGGTCACGTCAAAATGCGCGACTACCGTTGGGGCGTGTTTTTGAACCCAGGCGAGCAAGACCGCAAGATTCATTTCGGCGATCACAAAGGTGAGAAAGCT
Source organism: Limnohabitans sp. (assembly GCA_044360785.1). Classification (GTDB taxonomy): domain Bacteria; phylum Pseudomonadota; class Gammaproteobacteria; order Burkholderiales; family Burkholderiaceae_C; genus Limnohabitans_A. The sequence continues at coordinate 2,053 of JBIKJX010000088.1, read as the reverse complement.
TGGCAAGATGTGCCTGGCGAACATCGCGCCAACTTGCGCCGCATTATCGTCACGCAAGGCGACACCGAGCCAGCATCAGTTGAGCAGCAGCGTCACTTGGGTCTGACAGCACCCAGCATGTACGACCTGCGCAACCTGTTCCAAATTAACGTGGAAGAAGGCCGTCACTTGTGGGCCATGGTGTACTTGTTGCACAAATATTTCGGCAAAGATGGCCGCGAAGAAGCCGATGCTTTGTTGCAGCGTAACAGCGGCAATGAAGACAATCCCCGCATCTTGCAAGCCTTCAATGAAAAGACCCCCGACTGGTTGTCTTTCTTCATGTTCACTTACTTCACCGACCGCGATGGCAAGTTCCAACTGTGCGCCTTGGCCGAGTCTGCATTCGATCCATTGGCACGCACTACCAAGTTCATGTTGACCGAAGAAGCGCATCATATGTTTGTGGGCGAGTCTGGCGTGAGCCGCACCATCCAGCGCACAGTCGATGTGATGAACCAACTCAAAACCGACGACGTGGCCAAATTGCGCGCTGCGGGTGTGATTGATTTGCCCACCATCCAGCGATACATCAACTTCCACTTCTCGGTCACCATCGATTTGTTTGGTGCTGACGAGTCTTCCAACGCTGCTACTTTCTACAGCTCAGGCCTCAAAGGTCGCTACGAAGAAGGCAAGCGCACTGACGACCATGTGTTGAAGGGCAACACTTACAAAATCTTGGCTGTTGAAAATGGCAAGTTGATTGAAAAAGAAGTGCCGATGTTGAATGCCTTGAACGAAGTTCTGCGCGACGACTACATCACCGATTCCAAAGGCGGTATTGAGCGTTGGAACCGTGTCATTGAAAAGGCGGGTATCTCTTTCAAATTGACAGCGCCTCACAAAGCTTTCCACCGCAACATCGGTTCTTTGTCTGGCTCCAAAATCACGCCCGATGGCCGTGTGGTCACCAGCGAAGAGTGGATGTCCAAAGTGGGCGAGTGGTTGCCTACCAATGAAGACCGCGCTTATGTTGGCAGCCTGATGGGCCGTGTGACAGAGCCAGGTAAGTTTGCCAATTGGATTGCCCCTCCTGTCATGGGCATCAATCGTCAGCCTGTAGACTTTGACTATGTTCGTTTCAGCTGAGATCTAATTTAATAGATCCAACACACACGCCATGACTACAGAAGCCGTTTTAATTCAGCAACACCTGATTGATCCAGAGATCTGCATCCGTTGCAATACCTGCGAGGCCACTTGCCCCGTAGGCGCCATCACGCATGACTCTCGCAACTATGTGGTCGATGCTGAAAAATGCAATCTGTGCATGGCCTGTGTGCCACCTTGCCCCACCGGCTCCATTGACAACTGGCGCAGCATGCCCAAGGCCAAGGCGTACTCCATTGAAGAGCAACTCAAATGGGATGATTTGCCAGCCGCCTTGAGCGATGCAGAGCTGCAAGCCATGGGTGTTGGCAGCGGCGATATGGCCCAAGCAACAGCGCCAGAGCCAGCGCCAATGCAAGCGATCAATTCATCGGGTGAGGCCGTTTTTAATTCTGCGGCCTATGGTGCCACGTTGCCCCCATGGTCAGCGGCCCACGCCTACACCAATTTGTATGGTCCTAAATCACCGACACAAGCCACGGTGGTGGGCAACTTCAAAGTGAACGAAGCGGGTACCAGCAACGAAACCCATCACATCGTGATTGATTTCGGAAGCATGCCCTTTCCTGTTTTGGAAGGTCAGTCTGTGGCCATCGTGCCGCCGGGCGTAGACGCTTCAGGCAAACCTCACCATGCACGCCAGTACTCCATCGCCAGCCCCCGCAATGGTGAGCGCGCTGGGTACAACAATTTGTCTTTGACGGTGAAGCGCGTGGTGGAAGACCACGATGGCAAACCTGTCCAAGGCTTGTGCTCCAACTATTTGTGCGATGTCAAAGTCGGCGATACGCTTCAAGTCATTGGGCCATTTGGCAGCAGCTTCTTGATGCCCAACCATCCCAAGTCCAACATCGTGATGATTTGCACAGGCACAGGCAGCGCACCTATGCGCGGCATGACC
>JBIKJX010000086.1:0-6893 GCA_044360785.1 Limnohabitans sp. | reverse complement strand
GCGACCACGGAAGATATCGGCCATGCGCTTCATCTCTTCGCGTTCTTTGCCTACGGCGCGGACTTTGACCAGCATCAGTTCGCGTTCGGTGTAGGTACCTTCAGTGAGATCAACCACCTTGACCACCTCAATGAGGCGATTCAGGTGCTTGGTAATTTGTTCAATGACGTCGTCAGAACCTGCGGTTTGAATGGTCATTCGGGACAGGCTGGGGTCTTCGGTAGGGGCCACACTGAGAGACTCAATGTTGTAGCCGCGCGCGGAGAACAAGCCGACCACTCGTGACAATGCACCAGGTTCGTTTTCTAGTAAGACTGCGATGATGTGTTTCATGTGCGATTCCTCTTTTCGCCGCCCTCCCCTGCACACGGTAATGTGCAGGCTTGGCGGTCAATAGATTCTTCTAAAGTTAATTCAAAGGGTGTTCAAAGGTCTTCGGGGCTGAGCAACATTTCTGTAATGCCCTTGCCAGCTTGAACCATGGGGAACACGTTTTCTGTGGGATCGGTGCGGAAGTCCATGAACACCGTGCGATCTTTGAGTTTGCGAGCCTCACGCAGAGCAGGCTCAACGTCTTCAGGGCGCTCAATGAGCATGCCCACATGGCCATAGGCTTCTGCCAACTTCACAAAGTCGGGCAAGGCATCCATGTAGCTGTGGCTGTAGCGACCCGAATATTCAATTTGTTGCCACTGACGAACCATGCCCAAATAGCGGTTGTTCAAAGACAAGATTTTGATGGGCGTGTTGTATTGCAAGCACGTAGAGAGTTCTTGGATGCACATTTGCACAGAACCTTCGCCAGTGACGCAAAAAACTTCTGACTCAGGCTTGGCCAATTTGATGCCCATGGCATAGGGAATGCCCACGCCCATGGTGCCCAAACCACCGGAGTTGATCCAGCGGCGGGGTTCGTCAAACTTGTAGTACTGAGCCGCCCACATTTGGTGTTGGCCGACGTCGGATGTGATGTACGCATCAGCGTCTTTGGTCATGCCGTACAAAGTCTCAATGACTTTTTGGGGCTTGATGACTTCCGTGTTTTCGCTGTCGTACTTCATACAGTTGCGTTGGCGCCAGCCATCAATGGTGGACCACCAAGCACCCAAAGCATGGTTGTCGGGCTTGAGGCCAGACTCTTTGATCATGGCAATGAGTTCAGTCAATACATCTTTGACGTCGCCCACGATAGGCACATCAACCTTCACGCGTTTGGAAATGCTAGAAGGGTCGATGTCGATGTGAATGATCTTGCGTTCGTTCTGTGCAAAGTGTTTGGGGTTGCCAATGACGCGGTCGTCAAAGCGCGCACCCACTGCCAACAACACGTCGCAGTGTTGCATGGCGTTGTTGGCTTCCCATGTACCGTGCATGCCCAACATGCCCAAGAACTTGGGGTTGGTAGCGGGAAACGCACCCAAGCCCATAAGGGTGTTGGTGACGGGGTAACCCAACATCTCCACCAATTGGCGCAACTCGGCGGAGGCGCCGCTGAGCAACACGCCACCACCTGTGTAAATGTAAGGACGCTTGGCCGCCATGAGCAACTGCAGGGCTGTGCGAATTTGACCGCTGTGGCCTTTGCGCACAGGGTTGTAAGAACGCATCTCAACACTTTCAGGGTAGCCACTGTAAGGCACCTTGTTGAAAGAGACGTCTTTGGGAACATCAACCACCACAGGGCCAGGTCGACCGCTGCGCGCAATGTGGAAGGCTTTTTTCATGACCTCGGCCATGTCGCGGGCGTCTTTGACCAAAAAGTTGTGTTTGACGATGGGTCGCGTAATGCCCACGGTGTCGCACTCTTGGAAAGCATCCAGGCCGATGGCCGCCGTGGGCACTTGACCACTGATGATGACCATGGGAATGCTGTCCATGTAGGCAGTTGCAATGCCGGTCACAGCATTGGTCAGGCCTGGGCCAGAAGTGACCAAGGCAACGCCAACATCGCCAGTGGCACGTGCATAGCCATCTGCGGCATGAACTGCAGCTTGTTCGTGGCGAACCAGCACATGCTGAATGGTGTCTTGTTTAAAGAAAGCGTCGTAGATGTGCAAAACGGCACCACCTGGATAACCCCAGATGTATTTGACGTTTTCAGCTTGGAGCGCTTTGACGAGAATTTCGCCGCCACGTAATTCAGTGGTGGACGATGATGCCGCAGCAGCAGCAACGGAGGCCGCATTGGCCATTTCAGCTTTGGAGATTTCCATATTCAACCTTTGTGAATTTCTCTAACGAAAAACCTTGGGTGCTCTTTTGCGGGACTCTTGTGAAGTCGCATCAGAACTTAAGACCACCAACATAAGCCTGCACATGTAAGTGCCTTGGCCGGATGGTGATCCGTTTGCGTTTTTTCAATTGCAACCCAGCATTATAGGGCCCAGAATGCCATAATCCAACTCGCACAAAATGGGTGCAAGCTGTGGCCACCGAACAAGAACTTTCAGATTTCCTCAAAAACACGGAGAAGCGCGCCTTCAAGCGCACGCTTTATCACGTGCGCAATGAGGAGTCGGCTTTGGACATCTTGCAAGACAGCATGATCAAGTTGGCCACCCACTACGGCGACAAACCCGCTGAAGAGCTGCCCATGCTGTTCCAGCGAATTTTGTCCAATACCACGCTGGATTGGTTCAGGCGCCAAAAAACCCGAAATGCACTTTTTTCCAACGTGGGTGATTTTGGAACCAATGAAGAAGGTGAAGATTTCGACTTCTTGGAGAATCTGGGCGGGCTCAGCGAACCCGGTTTGGGCGAAAGCGCCGAAGACCAAACCCACAGAAAACAGGTTTTTCACCAAATTGAGGCGGAAATCCAAGAATTACCACCGCGTCAACGTGAAGCCTTCCTGCTGCGTTATTGGGAGGAGATGAACCTTTCCGAAACGGCTGTGGCCATGGGCTGCACGGAAGGCAGTGTCAAAACTCACTGTTCTCGGGCTGTTCAGGCGCTGAGTAAAGCACTACGCGCCAAAGGATTTAACACATGAAAACGCAAGCATCTTCCATTGACATGAACCGTGTTGACCAGCTGGGTCAGGTCTATGCGCGCCGTTTAAATGAACACGCCACCGACCTGCCCCACGATATTTCCGAGCGCTTGCGGGTTGCCCGCATGCAAGCACTGTCTGTTCGCAAGCGCGAGCCCATCCGAGTTCTAGCGCCTCAATTGCTTGCCGCCGGTGGTCCAGACCTGGGCTCCCTCGATGAAGGCATGAACCTCTGGCGTCGCTTGGCTTCTGTCATTCCCCTCATTGTTTTGCTGTTTGGATTGGCTTCCATCCATATTTTCCAAAACGAGCTGCGCACCAATGAATTGGCCTCCCTTGACACAGAGCTTCTCATTGATGACTTGCCGCCAGCAGCCTACACAGATCCTGGATTTTTGGTTTTTCTCAAAACGCCAGCGCCACCAGCCAAGGAAGCGGATTGAGTTTCACAAGGTTCACCGCTGTATTTGTTATCGCCACTTTGGGGTGCGCGGCAGTTTCGTCATGGGCGCAATCCAACCCCATTGCCCAGTCCAACTCTGCTTCAACGTCTCCGCCCAGTCAAACTTCTTGGCAAAATTTAACGGCTTTGCAAAAAAAGGCCTTGCTGCCTTTGGCATCCCATTGGACCCAATTGAATGCCGCGCAAAAAAGCAAGTGGTTGGCCATTTCCAGCAATTTCGACAAATTAACAGCCAAGGAACAAGTTGTTCTTCACGAAAGAATGGCTGCCTGGGCATCGCTCAGCCCACAACAACGCGCCCTTGCACGATTAACCTTCAATGAAACAAAAAGCATGGGCGCTGACGAAAAAAAATCTCAATGGGAAGCCTACCAAGCACTGAGTTCATCTGACAAAAAGAAATTGGCAGCTCAGCAAACCACGGGCATTCAGGGCGCAGCAACAGCCTCAAAGGCCCCTCCCCCCAACAAAGTCATGCGTTTGCCGGGGAAATCAACCCCCTCTTCAGACAAGCCCAGTACCACCACAGGTATAGTGATCGACAAAAAAACACTACTGCCCACGATCGTGACCATTCCTGAAGGTACTTGAGTTGAGCGACGCGCCATCTATTTCTGAGTCCACCCCTCCCGCCAATCTCGATACTCAAACGCCCATTTTGCGGACACCTTCCCTGCGCAAAAGAATGGCGTGTTGGCTGTATGAGGGCATGTTGCTTTTTGGGGTTATTTTCATTTCGGGCTATTTGTTTGGTACCTTGAGCCAAACCAAGCACGCGCTCCACAACCGTCATGGTTTACAAGCCTTCCTTTTTTTGGTGTTTGCCATTTACTTCACTTGGCTGTGGTCAAAAGGTCAAACTCTGGCCATGAAAACATGGCACATCCAAATTTTGGACAAAGACGGGCTTCCGGTTAGTCAGGCCAGAGCCTTACTGCGGTATGTCTTGTGTTGGGTCTGGTTTTTACCCCCCATGATTTTGGCTTGGCCCTTCAATTTGCCAGCAGCCATGGTGGCTTTCTTGGTATTTGTCTGGATTCTAATTTGGGCGCTTTTAAGCCGCTTTCAATCCCGTAGACAATATTGGCATGACGTTTGGGCAGGAACACAGTTGGTTGATGTTCAAAAGAAGCCCTGACATTTGAACGATGCCAACCACCGATGAACACAGAACCCGTTAACCCCCAAAAGGCCAGAAAAGGTCTCTCGCGTATTTTTCATGCGGGCGGCTATTCTCTGGCGGGCTTGAAAGCAGGCTGGGGTGAAACTGCATTTCGGCAAGAAGCTTTGCTCTCTATTGTCTTAATTCCTGCGGCCTTTTGGCTGGGGCAAACGTGGGTTGAGGTTGCGCTTCTGGTGGGATCTGTCATTTTGGTTATGGTGGTTGAGTTACTCAATACAGGCATTGAAACAGCCATTGACCGCATTGGCACCGAGTGGCATGCCCTCTCCAAACGCGCAAAGGACATGGGCAGCGCGGCGGTTCTTCTCAGTTTGTTGCTGTGTCTGGGCATTTGGTTGGCGGCCTTCTGGAAATTGCTCCATGGATAAGCCCAGCTTTTCACTTTGCGTTTACTGCGGCTCCAAACCGGGCACAGACCCCGCCTTTACCCAAGCTGCTGTTCAGGTTGGCACTTGGATTGGTCGTCATGGTGGCCAACTGGTCTATGGCGGCGGCCGCAATGGGCTGATGGGCATCGTGGCTGACGCCACCTTGGCTGCTGGTGGACAGGTCATTGGGGTCATACCGCGCGCCTTGGTCGAAAAAGAATGGGCACATACTGGCTGCACAGAATTGCACATCGTCGAAACCATGCACGATCGCAAACAAATGATGGCCCAAAAAGCCGATGCATTTGTGGCCTTGCCAGGCGGCATAGGTACGTTCGAAGAATTTTTTGAAGTTTGGACTTGGCAACAACTGGGCTATCACAACAAGCCCATCGGCCTACTGAACACGCAACAGTACTACGAACCCATGCTCAATTTTTTAGACAGTGCAGTACAGAAAGAGTTCATGGGCAAATGGCAAATGGACCTCATACAAACCAGTTCTGATTTGGCCACCTTGTTGCCCAACCTCATTCAAGCTGCGGGCCTGCCCATCACATTTCAGAGCGAAGCCATTTAAAAAAAACGCCGCAGATTGCGGCGTTTTTTTTAGTCAAGTCTGCTTAGATGGCGTCGTCGTCCAACTCGCCAGTGCGAATTCGAATCACGCGCTCCACAGAGGTAATGAAGATTTTGCCGTCACCAATTTTGCCGGTGCGTGCGGCCTTGACGATGGCATCGACACAGCGCTCGACATCGCCATCTTTTACAGCCACTTCAACTTTGACCTTGGGCAAGAAGTCGACAACATATTCGGCACCGCGGTACAACTCGGTGTGACCTTTTTGACGGCCAAAACCTTTCACCTCGGTGACTGTCAGGCCTGTCACGCCGCACTCAGCAAGGCTTTCGCGAACTTCTTCCAGTTTGAAGGGCTTGATGATGGCTGTGATTTGTTTCATGAGTAAAGTCCAGTCGAAAAAAATTAAGCTCGAAAACGATTGGTAATAGGATAACGCCAATCTTTGCCAAAACTTCGGTGTGTGACACGAATTCCTACAGGTGATTGTCGGCGTTTGTACTCGTTAAGTTTAATCAATCGGGTGACTTTTTCGACATCGGCTTTGTCAAAACCGTCGGCCACCAAGGCATTGATGCCTTCGTCGTTTTCCATGTAACGCTGAACAATGGCGTCTAACACTTCATAAGGTGGCAAGCTATCTTGGTCTTTTTGGTCAGCACGCAATTCGGCACTGGGGGGGCGCGTGATGATTCTCTCGGGAATGGGGTTATGCCCCGTGCCATAAGGATCGTGTTGATTTCGCCATTCCGCCAATTTAAAGACCTGTGTTTTCACCACATCTTTGATGACTGCAAAGCCGCCAGCCATGTCGCCATACAGCGTGCAATAGCCAGTGGCCATTTCACTCTTGTTGCCTGTCGTCAAAACAATGGCGCCGGTTTTGTTGGACATGGCCATCAACAACGTCCCGCGCACGCGTGCTTGAATATTTTCTTCGGTGGTGTCCTCAGGCAAGCCCTCAAATTGGCCTGCCAAGGCTTGTTTAAATCCTTCAAACAAAGGCGCAATTGAAATTTCATCGTACCGAACACCCAGGCGCTGAACCATTTCTCGGGCGTCCAACCAACTGATGTCGGCAGTGTATGGAGAAGGCATCATGACCGCATGAATTTTGTCAGCCCCAATGGCGTCAACTGCCAGCGCCAACACCAAAGCAGAATCGATCCCCCCAGAGAGGCCCAAAATGGCGCCAGGAAAACCGTTCTTACCCAAATAATCTTTGATGCCCAATACCAAAGCGTGCCAAAGATCCTCTTGCCAAGTGCATTCCTCGGAGATTTGCTGCCCCGTTACAGTCAACTTGG
>JBIKJX010000085.1:0-6945 GCA_044360785.1 Limnohabitans sp. | reverse complement strand
CCTCTGAATGCAAAGAGGTTCGGGCGATTGGGTCCATGTTGGCCATTGGCTGCAATTCAAAAACTGAGGGTATTAACTGATATTGTGGATTCTACGAGATTCACTATACTGCAATCCGTAATTACAGATTACCAAATAATTTGATGTCCACAACTACTGCGCTTCATCCGGCCAAACGATTGATAGTTGACGCCCATCATCACTTTTGGGATCTGTCAAAAAACTACCATCCTTGGCTACATGATGAACCGCCTATTTCTTTCAGATATGGTAGTTATGCATCAATTAAGAAAAACTATTTGCTATCGGATTACCTTCAAGACTCAAATAGATACCAAGTACAAGGTTCTGTGTACGTAGAAACAGAGTGGGATCCAAACGATTCAAAAGGCGAAGTTCAGTACATCCATGAACTTCGGAAATTACAAGCACTCCCCACTGTCGCAGTCATGCATGTCCGTTTGAATGACATTGATGCGGAGCAGAAATTAGAATTTCACAGCGCCTTCGATTTCGTCAAGAGCATTCGCCACAAACCCAAATCAAACGCCAAGCCAGGCATGGCTGAAGAAGGCGGCATGATGGACAAAGCATGGCGTCAAGGATTCGATGCACTTAGCAAATTAGGCTTGCGCTTCGATTTACAAACACCTTGGTGGCATATGCATGAAGCACAGTCACTTGCTCAAGCCTACCCAGATACCCCCATCATCATCAATCACTCAGGATTGCCGGCTGATAGAAGCACAGAAGGCATTGACGCTTGGTCTAAGGCCATGAAAATGGTCAGTCAATGTCCCAATGTTTCAGTCAAAATTTCAGGCATTGGCGTTCAAAACAGCCGATGGACTGCGCAAGCCAATAGGCATATTGTTAAAACCCTGATCGATTTATTTGGAATTGACCGCTGCATGTTTGCCAGCAATTTTCCGGTTGACAAGATTTGTGCAAGTTTTGAGGAAATATTCACAGGGTTTGAAGAAATTATCTCTGATCTGACCGATAGCGAGCAAGACCAACTTTTCAGACGCAACGCCATCCGAACGTACGACATGGGGCTTGCATGAACACAAAGCCCAAAATTGCGTACATCGGCTTAGGTTTAATGGGCCTTCCAATGGCCAAGCACTTGATCAGCAGTGGCTATGAGGTGCATGGTTATGACATCCATCCAGACCAAATGGTCAAGGCTAAAAGCTCGGGCGTTGTCACGCATTCAAGTTTGCAATCTGTCGCAAAGTCTGGGCAAATTATTCTCTTAAATTTACCAACATTCACAGCCATCAAAGAGGTGGTGTTTGGAGAGAACGGGATTGCACCGGTTGTTGTACCCACACAATGCGTGATTGATTTTTCAACCAATCCCGTTATTGAAGGCTCTGAATTAATCAAGAAGTTTAGAAGCCAAACCAGTTGCGCTTGGTTGGATGCACCTGTATCGGGTGGTCCCGCTGCGGCGGGTAGCGGAAATTTAACGATCATGCTTGGCGCAATGCCTGAAGAGTACGCAACAAATGAAGATTTATTAAAAACAATTTCGGGACAACTCACCCTCGTGGGTCCGCCTGGCAGTGGCTTGGTTGCCAAGACGCTCAACCAACTCATTGTCGGATGCTTGCATGCTGTGATTGCAGAGTCGGTGTCGATTGCTCAAAAATCTGGCATCGATGCACACCTCATTCCAACAGCTTTGGCTGGCGGACATGCAGACGGCGTGCTGATGCAACAAATTTTCCCAAGAATGATGGCAGCCGATTTTGCACCGCGCGGCTATGCCAGACAGCTTCTCAAAGACTTGGAAATGGTCAACAGTTATGCAACCGATTTGAAGGTGCCCACTCCCATGACATCACAAGCACTGACTCTTTATCGTATTTTGATTGAAATGGGGCACTCCGAGTTAGATACCGGTTCAATTCTCAAAGTTATACAACGTTAATTTCTGCAACCAAAAAGGAGACATCTATGAAATTCAAATTGAAAAGTTCAATGTTCGTGGCACTTGCCTTTGCAAGTTCATTGGCATGCACAGCAGCATTTGCGCAAACAAAACTCAGATACGCCCATGTAGGTGTTGCAAATGCACCTCAGACCCTTTATGCAGACGAAGTTGCAAAGCTTGTCAAAGAAAGAACTGCAGGCCGTATTGAAATTCAGGTTTTCCCAAACTCTCAATTGGGTGGCGTTGGTGAAATGGTCGATGGCATTAAAGCAGGCGCGATTGCGATGGGCCATCACGATTTTGCGTCCTTGGGGAAAATTGTGCCTGCCACCGCCGTTTTCAATACGCCCTTTGTATACCGCGATCCAGAACATAGCCTGCGAGCCACCGACTCCAGAAGCTCTAAGGCTTTGCAAGAGATTAACAAGCAACTGGTCGACAAAGGTGGCATGAGGATTGTCGGCAGTTTTTTCCAAGGAACAAGACAACTTACATCCAAAGAAAAGGTTTTGTCGCCCAAAGACATGGCTGGCAAAAAATATCGCGGCGTACCTGTCAAACTTTGGTCATCCATGTTGACAGGTATGGGCGCAGTGGCCACACCCGTTGAGGTGTCCGAATTGGCAACAGCACTTGCAACAGGTTTGGTCGTTGGTCAAGAGAATCCCTTACCTAACATCTTTAATTTGAAACTTTATGAAGGTCAAAAGTACGTGATGATGACAAGTCACATGCAGTCTGTTTTGTCTGTGTTTGTGAATGAAAAGATTTGGCAAAACATATCTGCCGCCGATCGAAAAATCATGGAAGACACCATGGCTGAGGTGGGTCGCAAAACTTTGGACTGGGACAAAGAAACTTCAGCAAAATACAGAAAAGATCTAGAAGCCAAAGGCATGATTTTTGTCGAAAGCAAAGATGGCCTGGACTTAGAAGCGTTTAGAAGATCTGTACTTGCCCAGGTCAATAAAGATTTTCCAGAATGGTCAACCTACATCGATGAAATTCGTAACGTGAAATAAAAAAGATGACGCGACTCCTCGAATTGATCAGAGCAACCGTACGGGGATTAAGCGTCTTCTTGCTGCTCATGTTGATCCTAACGCCGCTTGCGCAAATTGTGATGCGTGGCGTCTTTGGAATCCCCATGAGCGGCGCTGAAGAATTGGCCCGCTATTTTTTAATTTGCTTATCTTTTTTAGCCGCTTCTTATGTCACCAGAGATGGTGGTCAAATTTGCATGGAAGAGCTACAAGCGATGCTGCCAGACAAGTTACGTTGGTTCACTCAAATGCTGATTGAGTTTTTAGGTATTGTATTTTTTGGTTCAATTTGCGTAGCGGCCATCGTGACAATTTCAAGAAATTTAGAGAATCAAACTGCAACTTTGGAAATGCCGTTTTATATCTTTATGGCTCCTCTCGCATTGGGCATGTTTTTACTTGCGTTAGAAACTTTGATGGTCCTCATTCACCTTGTCCGAACTGGACGAGCTAACGACAAAACGACCAACTTAACCTAAGGAAGCACAGTGGCTGGATATATCGTAATTGCTTCGTTTTTAACCCTTTTTCTGCTTGGATTTCCGGTTGTTCTTGCCATTGGTCTGCCCTGCTTGGCCTACCTCTTTATCAATGGCATACCCGTTGATCTTGTAGCGCAACGAATGCTGTATTCACTCGATTCTTTTCCGCTCATTGCCGTCCCTGTCTTCCTCTTTGTTGGCAGTGTCATGAATTGCTCTGGCATTTCACACTACATCTATCAATTTGCAAATACTGCAGTGGGCCGGCTGCCTGGAGGATTGGCGCAAGTCAATATTTTTGGAAGTCTTGTTTTTTCTGGAATTTCTGGGTCAGCGCTAGCAGATATCGGTGGGCTAGGAAGGATTGAAATTGATGCGATGCGTAAAAAAGGATTTAATGTGCCTTTTGCTTGCGCGGTGACCAGCTCCTCAGCGATTATTGGCCCCATTTTTCCACCTAGCATTCCGCTCATCATTTACGGCACAGTCACTGGTGCATCTGTCCTGCAACTTTTGCTTGGCGGCATATTGCCTGGCCTCATTTGCACAGCCATGCTGATGGGTACAGCGGCATGGTTGGCTAAACGTCGAAACTATCCAAGAGCTGAACGGTGGCCAACTGCAAAAGAGTTTTTTGCGGACATGTGGCCTGCTCTTCCTGCTCTTGCAGCGCCCGTTTTGCTAACAGCGGGCATGTTAGGTGGCTGGTTTACACCAACAGAAGTTGCATCGGTTACGGTGGCTTACACTGTTTTCATTGGCTTTTTTTATTACAAAAAACTAACCTTTAATGGGCTACGTATTGCTGCATTTGAAACCATTCGAGCGACCTCGGGTATTTTGATCATCGTCTCTGTTGCTGCACTTTTTGGTTGGATTTTGTCTGTTGAACTTATTCCGCAACAAATCACAACAGCAATGCTGTCAGTGTCTAAAGATCCCTATGTATTGCTTTTAATTGTTAACGTGATGCTACTAATCGTAGGGATGTTTTTAGACAGTACGACAGCCATTTTGGTTATTGCGCCCATCATTGCCAAACCACTTATGGCCGCAGGCGTTGATCCTGTTCACCTTGGCATGGTGGTTGTATTTAACCTCATGATTGGTTTGGTCACACCTCCCATGGGACTGTCTCTGTATCTGGTTGCAGACATTGCAAAAGTAAAGATGCGCGATGTCTTAAAAGAAATGCTGCCCTTCTATGTCCCATTGGTTGGCACCTTGATCCTAATTACTTATGTGCCATGGATCACAACCGCAGTGCCTCGCTATTTCGTACAGCAATAGCATCAAAATTGTTTAAGACACTTATTAACTCCAATTTCCTATGACACAACCCACCATCGCTCTGTTTACCGGCGATCCCGCTGGCATCGGCCCCGAGCTGGTTCAAAAACTCTTGAACCACAACACATCCCAACAAGCTGCCAAAATTATTTTAATTGGACAAAAAGACAGCGTCACTCCGACACCCAATGCCAGTTGGCACAATTGGTCAGGCTTTAACGCCCCAGCTTTTCCGAGAGCTGTCTACGATGCCAACAATGGTGCTTACATGATTGCTGCATTGGCAGAAGGTGCGTCATTGGTACGTGATGGAAAAGCCGATGCATTTTGTTTTGCACCGCTTAACAAAAGTGCACTGCGAATGGGCGGCATGCATCAAGAAGATGAATTGCGCTGGTTTGCTGAATTCCTAAATTTCGAAGGCGTATGCGGTGAACTCAACGTGTTACAAGACCTTTGGACTTCGCGCGTGACATCTCATGTGGCGCTCAAGGAAGTAAGTAGTTTGCTAAGCAGTCAGAAGGTTTTTGAATCGATTGAGATGATTACCAAGGCCTTGAAGGCCTCGGGAAAATCTTCTCCACGACTAGCCGTTTGCGGCCTTAATCCCCACAACGGCGACAACGGCAACTACGGCGATGAAGAAATCAAAACCATAGCGCCAGGAATAGAAATGGCGATGAAAGCCGGCATTCCAGCCGACGGCCCCTTCCCTGCCGATACCGCATTTGTGCGCGCTATTCGCAAGGAAGGTGGCTACGACGGCGTGGTCACCATGTACCACGATCAAGGCCAAATTGCCATGAAGCTCATGGGTTTTGAAAAAGGTGTCACTGTTCATGGCGGCTTACCCATACCCATTACAACGCCTGCTCACGGCACCGCCTACGACATTGCAGGGCAAAACTTGGCCAACCCACAAGCCATGTTTAATGCATTTGAATTGGCGTGCCGCATGGGTCAGCACCACCGCCAATCAAAACAATCAATCACTTAATAGTTTTCTACGCTAAGGAGAGACTTCATGAAAAAATACATTGCTTTTTTGCTGGCAGCCACGTTATGCAGCATGAGTAGTTTTGCACAAAGCAACTACCCTAACAAACCGGTCAAGCTCATGGTAGGTGCGGGTGCTGGCGGAGGCACTGACATCATTGCCCGGATGTTGGCAGAAAAAATGTCTGAGTCTCTTAAAGGCACCTTCATTGTTGAGAACAAACCTGGCGCATCTAACACCATTGCAGCCGACCTCACGGCCAAAGCAGCTCCCGACGGTCATACGCTATTGGTTGCAACCAATACGGGCCAAGCCATTGCACCGCATTTACTCAAATTGTCATTTGACCCCATTAAGGATTTAACACCCTTAGGTTTGGTCGTCACTGTTCCCAACGTGTTGGTTGTCGGTGCAAATGTACCCGCCAATAACGTTAAGGAATTGGTTGCACTCATGAAAGCAAAACCGGAAGACTTTAAATATGCTTCTTCTGGCGTAGGTAGCACTCAACACATTGCAGGCGAAGGTTTTGACATTGCTGCGGGCGTTAAAAGTATTCATGTGCCCTACAAAGGAAGTTCCCAAGCACACTTAGACATCATTGCGGGCAATGTGCAAATCATGTTTGACACAACCTCCTCTGCCATGGCACAAATCAAGGCGGGCAAGTTCAAACCCTTGGCAGTCACAACGGCTCAGCGCTCATCCGAGTTACCCAATGTTCCTACACTGGCTGAAGCGGGCGTGTCAGGATTTGAAATGAGCACCTGGTATGGCGTCTTTGTGACTACCGGCACACCGCCAGAAATTATCAGCAAACTTCAATTGGAACTGGCAAGAATTATCAAGTTGCCCGATGTTCAAGCCAAGCTCAAGGGCTTGGGTGGCGAGCCGGGCAATATCAGTCCAGAAGAATTTAGCAAAATCAACAAGCAAGATTTTGAAAAATTTGGAAAACTCATTAAGCAAGCCAACATCAAAATGTAAGTCTGATATGACATTAAGATCAATGGATAAACGCTTGTTACTTCTTCGTGCTCAAAACAGAATAAAGCATCAACCCGACCACCCCGCCTATCAATTGAGCCAGCATAAAGGCTGGCGCATCCGATGGTGCAATGCCAGCAAATGTATTGCTCATCATTCGGCCGAATGCTGCGGCAGGGTTTGCAAAAGACGTGCTTGCGGTAA
>JBIKJX010000084.1:0-7026 GCA_044360785.1 Limnohabitans sp. | reverse complement strand
ACGGCATTGCACACGTGCACGCCTCGTTCAACAACACCATCATCACCATCACTGATCGCCAAGGCAATGCATTGTCATGGGCTTCTTCAGGTGGTCAAGGTTTCAAGGGTTCACGTAAATCCACACCGTTTGCAGCGCAGGTTGCTTCCGAAGTGGCTGGCCGTGCTGCCATTGAACAAGGCATCAAGAATTTAGACGTCGAGATCAAAGGCCCAGGCCCAGGTCGCGAGTCTTCAGTTCGCGCATTGGGCGCCTTGGGCATCCGCATCACTTCGATTGCAGACGTCACACCCATGCCTCACAACGGTTGCCGCCCTCAAAAGCGTCGCCGTATCTAATTAAAAAGCCCACCGCCAATACCGTTTTGGTATTGGCTCCCGCATGTCTCATGCGGTAGTTGACAGAAAAGGAAGATCAAGTGGCACGTTACTTAGGCCCTAAGGCCAAACTCTCACGCCGTGAAGGCACTGACCTGTTCTTGAAGAGCGCACGCCGTTCTATTGCGGACAAGTCTAAATTTGACAGCAAGCCCGGTCAACATGGCCGTACTTCAGGTCAGCGCACATCAGACTACGGTTTGCAATTGCGTGAAAAGCAAAAAGTAAAACGCATGTATGGCGTTTTGGAAAAGCAATTCCGCCGCTATTTCACAGAAGCCGATCGTCGCAAAGGCAACACAGGCTCCAACCTCTTGAGCTTGCTCGAGTCACGTTTGGACAATGTTGTTTACCGCATGGGTTTTGGCTCAACACGCGCTGAATCACGTCAACTGGTTTCTCACAAGGCTGTGACTGTCAATGGCCAGCCTGTGAACATTCCTTCTTACCTCGTCAAAGCTGGCGACGTTGTGGCGGTTCGCGAAAAGTCTAAGAAACAAACACGTGTTTTGGAAGCTTTGCAATTGGCTCAACAAGTTGGTTTGCCAGCTTGGGTTGAAGTCAACATCGAAAAAGTAGAAGGTGTCTTCAAGAAGACGCCTGACCGTGATGAATTTGCGTCTGACATCAACGAATCTCTGATCGTTGAATTGTATTCACGCTAATTTCATCTTGTTTCAATCGTTCCCTTGCTGCGTCGCATCGCAGCTTGGGTGCTTCATCAGCCTTACCGGTGTAACGGACCGGGGGTATTGAGAGGAAGTCTGAATGCAAACCAATCTGTTGAAACCCAAAGCCATCCAAGTCGAACAACTCGGCCCTAACCGCGCCAAGGTAACCTTGGAGCCCTTCGAGCGTGGCTATGGCCACACGCTGGGCAATGCTTTGCGCCGTGTTTTGTTGTCTTCCATGGTGGGTTACTCTGCTACCGAAGTCACCATCGCTGGTGTTGTTCACGAGTACTCATCCATCGATGGCGTGCAAGAAGATGTCGTCAACATCTTGTTGAACCTCAAAGGCGTGGTTTTCAAGTTGCACAACCGCGACGAAGTCACACTGAGCCTGCGCAAAGATGGCGAAGGCCCCGTCACTGCGGCCGACATCCAAACACCGCATGACGTCGAAGTCATCAACCCTGAGCACATCATTGCCAACCTGTCACAAGGCGGCAAATTGGACATGCAAATCAAGGTTGAAAAGGGCCGTGGTTATGTGCCTGGTTCTATGCGCCGTTTTGCCGATGAGCCCACCAAATCTGTGGGTCGCATTGTGCTTGACGCCTCTTTCTCACCTGTGAAGCGCGTCAGCTACACCGTTGAAAGTGCTCGCGTCGAACAGCGTACCGACCTCGACAAGTTGGTGATCGAAATGGAAACCAACGGCGCCATCAGCGCTGAAGATGCCGTTCGTTCATCTGCCAAGATTTTGGTTGAACAATTGGCTGTGTTTGCACAGCTCGAAGGCAGCGAATTGTCTGCATTCGATGCACCCGCACAACGCGGTGGTGCCAGTAGCTTCGACCCCATTCTGTTGCGTCCAGTGGACGAGCTCGAACTCACAGTTCGCTCTGCCAACTGCCTCAAAGCAGAAAACATTTATTACATCGGCGACCTTATTCAGCGTACCGAAAACGAATTGCTCAAGACCCCCAACTTGGGTCGCAAGTCACTCAACGAGATCAAAGAAGTTTTGGCTTCTCGCGGTTTGACCTTGGGCATGAAGCTCGAGAGCTGGCCACCCGCCGGTTTGGAAAAGCGTTAATTTAAAAAAGTCCCACTCGCAACAATCGAGTGGGCAGTGCACGGGCAGTACCTGATACGGCTGCTTGATTAATAAAGAAAGGAATAGCACCATGCGTCACGGACACGGACTACGTAAACTTAACCGCACAAGCTCACACCGCTTGGCAATGTTGCAAAACATGATGAACTCCATCATTGAGCACGAAGTCATCAAAACAACAGTGCCGAAGGCCAAAGAATTGCGCCGCGTGATCGAGCCCATGATCACTTTGGCCAAAGAAGACACATTGGCGAACCGCCGCTTGGCCTTCAACCGCTTGCGCGATCGCGACAGCGTGACGAAGTTGTTCACTGACCTCGGCCCTCGCTTTGCAAAGCGCCCCGGTGGTTACACACGCATTTTGAAAATGGGTTTCCGCGTTGGTGACAATGCGCCCATGGCCTTGGTTGAATTGGTTGATCGTCCTGATGTGGCCGATCAAGCGCCTGAAGCGTAAATTCAACTTTAAACAGCTTTAGTTTTAAAACCTTAAGTATTAAAGCTGTTTAACAAGGTATACTCTCGTTTTTACCGCGGGGTGGAGCAGTCTGGTAGCTCGTTGGGCTCATAACCCAAAGGTCGTTGGTTCAAATCCGGCCCCCGCAACCAAATTCAGCCGCACTGATTGCTTTCAATTAAGTCGCGTGCTTCGTTTTAAAAACCCACTGTGTTCAGTACCCAGTGGGTTTTTTTTGGCGAATCAAGCTTTGAGCAAGGCCAAAAGTCGCGATAAAGCCAAGGCTGTTGTGGCTTCGCGAACTGCCTTTCTGTCGCCCGCAAACAGTTGCAGTTGTGTCTCACACCAACCATTCGATTTGCATGCCCAAGCCAGCCAGACCGTGCCCACTGGTTTGGCAGCACTGCCTCCCGTTGGACCGGCTATGCCTGTCACAGCCACACTCCAATCAGCCAAAGAGTGTTGAAGCGCACCTAGGGCCATGGCCCGCACAACTTCCTCACTCACGGCGCCATGCGCTTGGATGAGTGACGAAGGCACGCCCAACAAGTCGGATTTGGCGGCATTGGAATAGGTGACAAATCCACGTTCAAACCACATGCTAGAGCCAGGC
Organism: Limnohabitans sp.; assembly: GCA_044360785.1. Classification (GTDB taxonomy): domain Bacteria; phylum Pseudomonadota; class Gammaproteobacteria; order Burkholderiales; family Burkholderiaceae_C; genus Limnohabitans_A. The sequence continues at coordinate 3,797 of JBIKJX010000084.1, read as the reverse complement.
AAATCGGTACAGGCGGCTGAAATCATGCCACCCGTGCAACTTTCCGCACTGGCAATGCTCAACTTGTGTTCCATTAAAACTTGGGCCAACGCGGCACACACTTCAGGAATTTGGAGGACGTTTTCTTGCATGCGTATCACCATACCTTCCAAAGTGCGAAGCAAAACAGGGTACAGAAGGCCGCCACAAAGTCATCGAACAAAATGCCAAAGGCACCGCGCCAACCAAAGCCTTTAAAGAGCTGATCAGCCCAAGCCACAGGACCAGGTTTGGCAGCATCGAAAAAGCGGAAGATCAAAAAGGCCGCCAACTGCATGGTGAATGTGGCGGGTGTGAGCAAGTAAAGCACCAGCCAAAAGGCCACCACTTCGTCCCAAACGATGGCGCCAGGATCAGAAACACCCATGTTGAGCGCTGTCACTTTGCATGCCCACCAACCTAAAAGGCTGGCAAACACAATGATCACACCCAGTTCAGGCACAGAGAAGTAAGACTGAAAAACCCACCAACTGATCCAAGCCCACAATGTGCCAACTGTGCCGGGTGCTTTGGGCGATAGACCCGCACCAAATCCAAGCGCAATCCAATGCGCGGGATGGGAAAACATGAAGCTGGCGGTGGGTCTCATGGCCAAAAGTCAGTTGCTGGATCAGTTAGATTTGAAATGATCAAATGACTCAAATTCATTGGGCAAAACATGGCCTTCAGAATCCAGCAAACGCAACTGTTGCGATCCGTTCACTTTGCCAATGCGGGTGATGGGTGTGTCTGTTGCATCACTCAAAGTGGCAATGGCGGCGCGAGCGTGTTCGGGGGCTGTAAAGACCAACTCGTAATCGTCACCCCCTGACAGGGTCAGCATGCGTTGGGTAGCCAGGGGCAAGTTGCACATGGCACGCGACGCCAAGGTGCTGAGCACCTGCGATGTGTCAAGGTCGGCGCCTACGTGGCTGGCTTTTAAGATGTGCTGAAGGTCGCCTAAGAGACCATCACTGATGTCGGCAGCAGCCGTTGCAATACCGCGCAAAGCTTGGCCGAGTGCCAAACGAGGCGTGGGCATTTCCATGCGCAAGCGCGCTTGTTCAAAAACACTTTGCGGCACAGTCAGTCGACCTCGAAAAACTTCAAGGGCTAAACGTGCATCGCCCAAATGGCCGCTGACATAAACATCGTCACCCACTTTGGCGCCACTTCTGAGCAAGGCCAAATGCGCAGGAACCTCACCCAAAACAGTGATGCAGATGTTCAAGGGACCGCGGGTGGTGTCACCGCCTATGAGGTCGCAATGGTGCGCCTCGGCCAAGTCCCAGATGCCTTTTGAAAATTCCGACAACCATGGCGCGTTGACTTCGGGCAAGGCCAAAGCCAGCATGAAGGCTTTGGGCTCGGCGCCACAAGCCGCCAAATCGCTCAAGTTAACAGCCAAGGCTTTGTGGCCCAACGAACGGGGATTTACGGTGGACAGAAAGTGACGGCCTTCCACCAACATGTCGCTCGAGATGGCCAACTGTTGACCGGTGCTGATGGGTAAGAGCGCGCAATCGTCTCCGACCCCGAGCGTTGCATTGCGCGCGGGGCGTTTGAAAAAGGTTTCGATCAGGTCAAATTCGCCCATAACCCAAGCATAACCTCAAGTGCAAATGGCAAAACAAAATGAGACAATTCAGACATGACCACCTACCGCATTGCCCCCTCACTTTTGTCCGCCGACTTTGCCCGCTTGGGCGAAGAAGTTCGCAATGTCATTGCCGCCGGCGCAGACTGGATCCACTTCGACGTGATGGACAACCATTACGTGCCCAACCTCACCTTTGGCCCCATGATTTGTCAGGCGCTTAAGCCGCATGCCAAAACAGCCGATGGCAAAGCAATCCCAATCGATGTGCACCTCATGGTTCAGCCAGTTGATGCATTGGCCGCCGCCTTTGCCGACGCCGGCGCCGACCTCATCAGTTTTCATCCTGATGCGTCCACGCATGTGCACCGCAGCGTTCAAGCCATCAAGTCAAAGGGTTGCAAAGCGGGCGTGGTGTTCAACCCCGCCGAGTCTCTCGATGTGCTCGAATGGGTCATTGAAGACATCGACCTGATTCTCATCATGTCAGTCAACCCAGGTTTTGGCGGGCAAGGTTTCATTGACAGCGCCCTTCGCAAAGTGGAGCAAGCCCGAAAGTGGATTGAAACGTCTGGCAAAGACATTCGCCTCGAAGTCGATGGCGGCATCAAGGTTGACAACATTCGCCGCGTGGCCGATGCGGGTGCGGACACCTTTGTCGCGGGCAGTGCTATTTTTGGCAAACCCGACTATGCGTCTGTCATTCAAGCCATGCGCAAGGAATTGGCTGTTGGCTAATTTAAGAGGCATGCAGGTCGAGGCCTGCATGATTGACCTGGATGGCACCTTGGTCGACACCATGGGCGACTTTGACGCTGTGGTGGCCCTCATGCTCAAAGACTTGGGCTTGCCCGCCATCGAAAGGGTACATCTAGAGGGCATGGTCGGCAAGGGCTCAGAGCATCTCATCCAAGCAGTTCTAAAGAGACAAAAGCCTTTGAACGATGCCGCAGCACAGCCGCCGACAGAAGCTGAACAAAAGCAGGCCTGGCATTTGTATCAAGCCCATTACCAGCGCATCAACGGTCAAGCCAGCGCGGTCTATCCAGGCGTTGTCCAGGGGCTTCAGGGCTTGGCTGCCTTGGGTTTGCCAATGGCGTGCCTCACCAACAAGCCCCGCGACTTGGCCCAAAAGCTCCTGCAACAAAAGGGCTTGAGCGAGTTCTTCCAAGTGGTTTTTGGGGGTGATTCCTTCGAAAGAAAAAAGCCCGACCCATTGCCATTGATCAAAACATGCGAATTTTTGGGCTTTGACCCCAGCCAAGTGCTCATGATTGGCGACTCCAGCAACGATGCCCAAGCCGCGCATGCGGCGGGCTGCAAGCTGGTTCTTTTAAGCCACGGTTATAACCATGGACAACCCATTCGAGAAGTGCCAGCCAATCTCCATTTGGATTCTTTGGCTGAAATTCTGCTTTAAGCTTTGTTACACTGATAGCCTCATGATCTTTTTTCATTCATTCTTCGCAGCCCAGCTGCCGGCCACCTTGCGCCGGGGAGCTTGGTCTTGGCGTCAGCCAGTTTAATTTGCCTAGAACCGGTAGCGCATGCGCCTGCCAAAGAAGTGTTCAGGACCCCCTTGAACAAATGAATGAATGGTGTTGACGTCAACACACCCCATGGAGCCCCAGATCGTGATCACAGAACTTGAATTCAAAAGCCTGATGCAACAAGGCTACAACCGCATTCCTCTGATGGTGGAAGCGTTTGCCGATTTAGAAACCCCTCTGTCACTTTATTTAAAGTTGGCACACCACAAAGATGGCGGCAAGTACAGTTTCTTGCTGGAGTCGGTTGTGGGCGGCGAGCGTTTTGGCCGATACAGCTTCATTGGCCTGCCTGCACGCACGCTGTTGCAAGCCCGTGGTTTTGGCGACCAAGCACGCACCGAGGTGGTGACCGATGGCGTGGTGGTTGAAAGCAGTGCGGGCAATCCACTCGATTTCATCGAGCAATATCAAAAAAGATTCAAAGTGGCACTGCGCCCAGGCTTGCCTCGTTTTTGCGGTGGCTTGGCAGGCTATTTTGGCTACGACGCCGTTCGTTACATCGAAAAGAAACTCGAGAAAACATGCCCGCCCGATTCGCTGGGTACGCCCGATATTTTGCTTTTGCAATGCGAAGAGTTGGCAGTCATCGACAACCTGTCCGGCAAGTTGTACCTCATTGTGTATGCCGACCC
>JBIKJX010000083.1:0-7063 GCA_044360785.1 Limnohabitans sp. | reverse complement strand
GGCGCGTGAGTTGGGCGCGCTGTCAGATTGGGCAAGACAAAGTGAATCAGAGGGCAAGCGCCTTGAGTTGTACCCCCTCGATGTCACCGATGGTTTGCAAGTGAAATACGTCACGCGACAGGTGGCCGCCCAAGGTGCGATCGACATGCTCTTGTATTGCGCGGGACATTACCGAGCACAGCGTGCAACTGATTTTGATTTACCCGACATGTTGCGCCACCAAGAAGTCAATTACAACGGCTTGTTGCGCGTGTTGGGCGAAGCCCTACCTGTCATGTTGCAGCAGGGCTTTGGTCACATCAGCTTGGTCAGCAGTGTGGCGGGTTGGCGTGGTTTGCCAAATGGCCTAGCGTATGGTCCAACCAAAGCGGCCATGACCAACTTGGCTGAAACTTTGTACATGGATTTGCAAGACAGGGGCATTGGCGTCAGTTTGATCAATCCTGGCTTTGTGGCAACGCCTTTGACCGCACAAAATAATTTTCAAATGCCGGCACTCTTAACGCCAGAGCAAGCGGCGCAGGCCATGTTGAAGGGTTGGGCGCAGGGTGCATTTGACATCCATTTTCCAAAGCGATTTACGCTCTGGCTGAAGTTGATGCGGCTCATGCCCTATCGCTTTTATTTTGCCTTGGTGCGCCGCTTTACCGGGCTTTGAAAATGACACACCGCCAAACATTCAAACAAATTGCCAATTACTTTGAAAGCATCTCGCCAGCGTCGGTGGGAAAAATCAAAGAACTTTATGCACCCACGGCGCGATTCAAAGACCCCTTCAATGACGTCAAGGGCATTGCAGAAATTGAGCGAATTTTTCAGCACATGTTTGTGTCATTGGCGGAACCGCGTTTTGTGGTCATTGAAGAGATTGTGGATGGCTCGCAAGCCTTCCTCACATGGGAGTTTCGCTTTAAGTTTAGGCGCTTTGACACCCAAACGGAGCAAGTGGTGCTAGGCACCACCCACTTGGTCTTGGATGCCCAAGGCCTCGTGTGCCTGCACCGAGATTATTGGGATGCCGCAGAAGAGCTATATGAAAAGTTGCCTGTCGTGGGGTCGCTGATGCGTTGGCTGAAGCGGCGCGCTAACAGTTAATTGAAAGCCTGTGAACAGCAAATGATCGGGCTGTACAGCGCCCTGAGACGCGTTATTTGGGCAGGCTGTCGATGAAGCTTTGACGCTGCATGAGTTTGGCGTGCAGCTTGTCTAAATTGGGATGAGCCTGGCGCCAGGCAATTTCAGGAAAGCGAAAATCCAAGTAGCCAAGTGCACATCCCACCGCAATGTCGGAGAGGCTCAAATGTGCGCCCGAGCAATAGGGTTTTTCTGCCAAACCTTGAGACATAGCGCGCAATGCCTCCGATATTTTTGCAAGTTGACGATCTATCCAGGCCTGACTTCTTTGCGCGGGTGTGCGGTGCACCCAAACGTTTTCCATGCGGGCCAACAGTGCGGCATCCAGAAGCCCATCGGCCAAGGCTTCCCAGGTTTTAACTTCGGCGCGCTCGCGGCCGTTCGTGGGAATGAGCTTGCCCACAGGCGACAAAGTGTCCAGGTATTCCACAATGACGCGAGAATCAAAGACAGCCTCTCCGCCTTCTAAAACCAAGCATGGCACTTTACCCAGGGGGTTGGAGGCATGGATGGTGGTGGTGGCTGACCAAACGTCCTCGACCACCATGCGGTAATCCAGCTTTTTTTCTGCCATCACGATGCAAACCTTGCGGACATAAGGGCTGGTGGGTGAACCGATCAATTTCATGGGTCAGGTCTTGTCTTAAATGATTCAAAAATACATGGATAACTGGAGAGCATTCTAGAGGAAGAAGAAAGCCAGATGATTGTCAGGTACAGAACTTACAATTGGGGCATGACCACCTCGCCTATTTCTGCCTTATCCCCCCTTGACGGCCGTTACGCCAACAAGCTCAATGCGCTGCGTCCACTCATGAGCGAACAAGGCTACATGCATCGCCGTGTTCAAGTTGAGCTGGCTTGGTTCATTGCATTGTCCGATGCGGGTTTTGAAGAGTTCAAGCCTTTGTCGGCAGGCGCCAGACGCTACCTCACGGGCTTGGTCAGTCAGTTTTCAGAACAAGACGCTTTGGCCATCAAGGACATTGAGAAGACCACCAACCACGATGTCAAAGCTGTGGAGTACTGGATCAAATCAAAGTTCAAAGATCGCCCAGAGTTAGAAGCAGCCTCAGAATTTGTTCACTTTGCGTGCACCAGCGAAGACATCAACAACACCAGTCATGCCTTGCAACTCAAAGGTGCGCGGCATCAAGTGGTGTTGCCTGCGCTGGATGACATCATTGAACAACTGCGCAGCATGGCGCACGCTTATGCGGCCGTGCCCATGCTCAGCAGAACCCACGGACAAACAGCCAGCCCCACCACCGTTGGCAAAGAGTTGGCCAACGTGGTGGTTCGCTTGCGTGGCACACGCGAGAAAATTGCAAATGTGCCCATGAAGGCCAAAATGAATGGTGCCGTGGGCAACTACAACGCACACCTTTCTGCATGGCCTCATTTTGATTGGGAAAAATTTTCTCAATCAGTGGTTGAAACGCCAGAGGCCCACGAAGAAGGCGCTTCCGACGAACATTGGGGTTTGGGCTTGTCGTTTCAGCCTTACAGCATTCAAATTGAGCCGCATGATTACATGGCCGAGTTGTTTGATGCGATTGCGCGCACTAACACCATCCTCATCGATTTGTCGCGTGACATCTGGGGCTACGTCAGCTTGGGTTATTTCAAACAGCGCCTCAAGGTGGGTGAAATTGGCTCATCCACCATGCCGCACAAAGTCAACCCCATTGACTTTGAAAATGCTGAGGGCAATTTGGGCCTGGCCAATGCTGTCCTTAAACACTTGTCCGAAAAGTTACCCGTCAGCCGTTGGCAGCGCGACCTAACAGATTCAACGGTGCTCCGCAACATGGGTGTGGCATTGGGGTATACAACTTTGGCTTACGCATCGCTCATGACGGGCCTGAAAAAACTCGAGTTGAACGAAGAAGCTTTGGCACAGGACCTCGACGCATCTTGGGAAGTTTTGGCAGAACCCATTCAAACGGTGATGCGTCGATATGGCGTGCAAGGTGCTTACGAGAAATTGAAAGAAGTGACGCGCGGCAAAACAGTCACGGCAGAAGATTTGCATGGATTGATTCAAACGCTTGAAATTCCCCAGGCAGAAAAAGACCGCTTATTGGCCATGACACCTGGCAGCTACATTGGCAAAGCCATTGAGCTGGCCAAGCGGGTTTAAATGGCATGGCACTTAAATCGACCATCTACAAAGTCAATCTTTCGATTGCTGACATTGACCACAGTTATTACGCAGACCACGCGCTCACCCTAGCGCGGCATCCCAGCGAAACAGACGAGCGAATGATGATTCGATTGCTCGCACTCTCCTTGAATGCCTATAAATTGCAAGCCGATTTAAATGGCGATGGCGTGTTGGCCTTTGGTGCAGGCTTGTCCGATCCTGACGACCCCGATTTGTCTTTGCGTGACTTCACAGGTCAAACTCGTTTGTGGGTTGAGGTGGGTCAACCTGAAGACAAACCTTTGAACAAAGCGTGTCAAAAGGCCGAAGCAGTCATGGTCTATTGTTTCAATCATGCCGCCGAAATTTGGTGGAAGGGCATTGAAAGCAAACTGACGCGCATGGACAAGTTGCAAGTTTGGCGCGTGCCCACAGAAGCCAGCCAAGCCTTGGCCAAATTGGCTGAACGCAGCATGCAAATTCAAGCGACCGTGCAAGAGGGCGAACTCACGCTGAGCAACGCCAAAGACAGCGTGCACTTAGAAGTGCAGCGCTGGAAATAATTAGCTTTTAAAGCTCAGAGGAACTTGCGCTTCTGCGGCTGCGCGCGCTAAGTGGCGGTCTTCTGTGGCACGTTCGGCATATCGATTGAAGCGCCATGAGGTGCCGTCTACCGTGATGCGGCGCCATATGCTGCGCTTTTCACCCGGACTTAATTCCGTCCACAACTGAACTTCTTCAAACGTTCGGCCACAGCCCTTGCAATCAGGATCGCCTTGTGACGTTGAGCAGATGGCAATGCATGGCGTGTCGGGTGTGCTGGCGTACCAAGCTTGCCAAGCCTCGGCGGCAGGCAAAGGCAAAGTGAACTCGTCTGCTTCGTCTTCTTTGAAGTAAACCATCAAGGCATAGATCTCGGCCAATGCGCGCAATTCACGCGGCAGCGTGACCCCGTCGGGTGACGGATTTTTTTCGCGCCAGTAATTGATGGCCGCTTCGATGTCGGTGATGTGGATGCCTGCCATGGGAAATGAGCGTGGAGAGTGCCTAAAAGTGCAACCGAATCATACCGGTTTAGAAATGACCTTAGCGTGGCAATTGCAAGTTGATGAATGCGTCAAAACGAAGACAGCCTCGTAGGATGAAAGTCTGTCTTTCACAGAATTCATTTTTACAAGGAATCAACATGCATGCTTTAAGTTTAGAGATGGCCGGTCAAGTTCAGGGCGGTGGCTTTTGGAGCTTTTTAAATTTTGGGTCAGGCACCAACAATGGTGCGCGAAATGATGGCAATGCGCTCGGCGCGGGGTGTGGCACTGTCAAAAGTGATGCATTCATTCCAGATGTGTTGTTTGGTATTGACATCACACAAGCTTGTTTTGAACACGACCAAAGCTATGCCACCTGTGGCTTTGAAAAAGGCACTGCCGATGCCAATTTTTACAACAACATCATGAGTGAGTGTGGCGAGCAAGGTGGCGGCATACTCACCTGCAATGCCATCTCCAGCATTTACTTTGTCTCGGTGTCTTTTTTGGGTGATAGCGCTTACAAAAACGCACAAGAATCAAGCTGCCGTTGGGGCGATTAAGCAGCCATCACCATGAACCACTTGATCAAAAACTTTTCCCTCATGGCCCTTATTTTTTGCATGTTCATGCAAGTCTTACCATCGGCAATGGCGGCCTCGTTTTTTGTCGATAAGGGACACACAGATGTGGTGGAGGGCATTTCGTTTGAAATTGTGCCGCCTCATCTTTTTATCAAAAAAGCATTCAAGCTTCGCGGTGAAAACTTGACGCCGGCACAACTACTTCTTATTCGTGAGGCGATGCCAAGCATTGCAAATATGACGTACAAAGTGCTGATGCGCCCCATCAACAAATCTATTCCCTCTGCAGAAAACACAGGGGAAATATTGGAAACAAATTTGCAAGCAGCTTTAGAGGGTGCACCCCTGCCCAGAAGTATTTACCAGCTGCAACACATTGAAAGCCCTACCCAACTTTTTATTCAAACGCTCAAAAATTGGCAAGTCACCGAATCGAGTATTCAATTCAGCAGTGATTATTTTTACCGCTCAGATCGAAGTTCAGCCATCTGTTTTCGCGACACCTATTTGTTTACAAAAACCAATGGAAGTTGGCGGTTTCTGCAACACCCCAACAGCATGCCAGAGGGCGTTTTACAATGCGCTCAAAGTGCGGCGGGATGGAAGCGCTTCGATGGCGGTGTTCAACAATGAGCGGTGTTCAGCGCTCTTGTCGTTCTAAAATTTGCTCTCGCAAAAGTCCTTGTGCATAACGCAACCGGGCATCCACAATGGACGCCTCAATGTGATCACTTAAGTGTGCCGGCAGTTTGCGAGAAGCATCTTGGGCGGCTCTGAAACGATCGACAGCAGCGGCAACATCCCACCGTGCCAATTGGGCCTCACCTTCTGCCCGCAAGCTGGCCAGCCCCCGGCCTTGTGCAGAAAGTGCGCCGGCCAAAATCTGCCACACCTGCGCGTCAAGAGGATGCTGCAAAACCCAGCGCTGGAGATTTGAAATGACTTTCGTTAAGAGGGCGGCACTTTCTGTGTCTGGCCTTGCAGCATGTCGTCTGGAAGCGGCTTGAGAAATAAAGATCATTTCTGGACGCGCCCAATTCGACTCATTCACCGTCTTGTCAAGTAAACCCAAGACTTGTTGCATATCGTCTTCTTTGAAAGCAAGCTCAACCTCTAACAGTTGAATCAAACGCAATGCATTTTGCTGCGTTCCTGCGGCTTGGATCAGTGCATGTCTTAAAGCCTTGGCTTGATTGAAGTCTCGTAACTGAAGCCACGACATGTAAGCACCATATAAAACACCCATGCGTTTGCTCGTCGGCAAACGATCAAGGTTGGGGTCTGCAGCTTCATTGGCCCAAGCGCGCAGCGCGTCCACACCCGGTTGAGACATTGTCCGAGCTCTGGCGGACATCATGGCTTGAACCAAGTCCTCTTCTAAATTGCGCGGCAGGGTTTGTTGCAATTGTTGCCGCGCTTGCATGTCTGCCATGCGCTCGGTGGTCAGGGGGTGGCTTCTCAGATAAGGAAAACCACCGCTGTCATTCAAACCAGACGCTTGTTGCAGCTTGCCAAACATGGTGACAAAACCTTGCGTATCAAAACCCGCATCCGCCATGACGCCATAACCAATGCGATCTGCCTCGCGCTCCATGTCACGAGAGAAGTTCAACTGCGATTGCACGGCCAGGGCTTGACCGCCGACGATCATGGCTTGAGCACCTTGCGCACCTTGTGCACTTTTCCCGGCGGCCAAGACCCCCAAAATCATGGCACCGATGAGCCAAGGCGTCATGCGTGCCTGTTCACCCATCGACCTGCCAATGTGTCTTTGGGTGACATGTGTCAGTTCGTGGGCCATGACCGAGGCCAATTCATCGCGGGAGGAAACCACGCTGATGAGACCCAAATGAACACCCAAATAACCACCGGGCAATGCGAAGGCATTCACTGAGCGATCTCTGCCAACCAAGATTTTCCAAGCAAAACGTTCCATCAACTCCGGCGACAACTCCCCCCTTGCCTGAGCACTTTTGACGAGGGGCTGCCAAATACCTTGCAAATACTCATCCAGAATGGGGTCTTCTAAAAAGTCAGGGTCGCGGTAAAGCTCCCGCGCAATGCGGTCGCCCAACTTGCGTTCCGCGCTCAAAGTGATGTCTGCGCCATCACCCAGAGATGGCAGACTTTGTGAGCTGGACGGCATTTGCGACCAGACAGGTGTAAGCCAG
>JBIKJX010000090.1:0-6768 GCA_044360785.1 Limnohabitans sp. | reverse complement strand
TGTGGGGAACACGCTGTGTGGGGTGACCGTTCAAGAAGACTTGTTCAACGTCTTTGAGGCCATTGATTAGACGCTCTTGCAAAGCTTTGGCCTTGGCAATGTCCTGGTCCATTTCGAGGCGGGCAATGCGGAAGGCTTCACCCATGCCAACGCATTGGTGCGTTGGCAATGTGCCAGAACGCATGCCGCGCTCATGACCACCTCCATGCATTTGAGCTTCGAGGCGCACGCGGGGTTTGCGACGCACGTAAAGGGCACCAATGCCTTTGGGGCCGTAGGTTTTGTGAGATGCCAAGCTCATCAAATCGACGGGCAAGGTATTGAGGTCGATGGGCAATTTGCCAGTGGCCTGTGCAGCATCGACGTGGAAGATGATGCCCTTCTCACGGCAGATAGCGCCGATGGTTGGGATGTCTTGAATGACGCCAATTTCGTTGTTGACGAACATAACGCTGACCAAAATGGTATCGGGGCGCAAGGCTGCCTTGAACACATCGAGATTGACCAAGCCATCTTCTTGAACATCAAGGTAAGTGACCTCAAAGCCTTGACGCTCGAGTTCGCGCATGGTGTCTAGCACCGCTTTGTGTTCAGTTTTAACGGTAATGAGGTGCTTACCGCGTGATTTGTAAAACTGCGCAGCGCCCTTCAAGGCCAAGTTGTTGGATTCGGTAGCACCGCTTGTCCAAACAATTTCGCGAGGGTCTGCGCCAATGAGGTCAGCCACATCTTTGCGAGCTTTTTCAACGGCTTCTTCGGCTTCCCAGCCCCATGCGTGGCTGCGGGAAGCGGGGTTGCCAAAGTGCTCGCGCAACCAAGGAATCATGGCATCAACCACGCGCGGATCACATGGATTGGTGGCGCTGTAGTCGAGGTAAATTGGGAAATGGGGGGTGGAGTTCATGCTTGAATACTTCTCAAGATTTAACCAATGTATTGCCCAAGGCAAACACGGAGTTGGGTGCGTTGACGCGGATGGGCTGCACCACGGGCATAGCGGAAATAGCGCGCTTGATGGCCGGCTTGTTTTCAATGGTGTGGCCCGCGGCCAATTGGTCGTCGACCAATTTTTGCAGATGTACGGAGTCCAAAAACTCAACCATGCGTGAATTGAGAGCAGACCATAAATCGTGGGTCATGCAGCGACCGGTGCTGCCATGGCAGTTTTCTTTGCCGCCGCAGTGGGTGGCGTCGATGGGTTCGTCAACCGACAAAATAATGTCGGCCACCGTAATTTCAGAGGCTTTTTTGGCCAAGGTATAGCCGCCGCCAGGGCCGCGAGTGGACTCGACCAATTGATGACGGCGGAGTTTGCCAAACAGCTGCTCGAGGTAAGACAAGGATATTTCTTGGCGCTGGCTGATGGCCGCCAGGGTGACGGGGCCCGCATGTTGTCGCAGGGCCAAATCAATCATGGCAGTGACTGCAAATCGACCTTTGGTGGTGAGGCGCATGACAAGATCCTAGGTTGTTGACTAATTCGCTCGACTATAGCAGAACTTGAGCGGATTAGTAGGAATATGAATTGAAGGTCTTTATGGCCTTAGTGGCAAAGGTGTTCAGGCCTTTAAAACCACCACATTGTCTGAACCTGGTGCGCCAAAAGCCTGTGCCTTGAGCATCTGAAGTTGGTCTCGGACCTGAGCCGCCTTTTCAAAATCAAGGTTCTTGGCATGCTCCATCATCTGCTTCTCTAACTGCTTGATGGCCTTGGAAATGTCTTTCTCGCTCATTTCCTCCACCTTGGCACGTTGAACCGCAGCCAACTCCAAACGCTCAGCTTCTCTGCCGGCCTTCTCGCTGTAGACACCATCAATCAGGTCGCGCACTTGTTTGACAATGCTTCGCGGCGTGATGCCCATGCGCTCGTTGTGCGCAATTTGTTTGGTCCGGCGGCGCTCAGTCTCGCCAATGGCGCGGTTCATGGAGTCCGTCATGCGGTCGGCATACAAAATAGCGCGGCCGTGAAGATTGCGGGCAGCGCGACCAATGGTTTGAATCAAGCTGCGCTCTGAACGCAAAAAGCCTTCTTTGTCCGCGTCCAAAATGGCCACCAAAGACACTTCAGGAATGTCCAAACCTTCTCGCAATAAGTTGATGCCGACCAAAACATCAAATGCACCCAAACGCAAGTCGCGCAAAATTTCTACACGCTCGACGGTGTCGACATCGGAGTGCAAATAGCGAACCTTGACACCGTTGTCTGACAGATAGTCTGTGAGTTGTTCGGCCATGCGCTTGGTCAGTGTTGTGATCAAGACTCGCTCGTGTTTTTCCACCCGAATTCGGATCTCTTGCAACACATCGTCCACTTGATGAATGGCGGGTCTCACTTCCACTTGCGGATCGACCAAGCCGGTGGGCCTGACCACTTGCTCAACCACTTTGCCAGCATGCGTTTTTTCGTAATCGGCGGGGGTGGCTGAAACAAAAATGCACTGACGCATTTTGGTCTCGAACTCTTCAAACTTAAGCGGCCGATTGTCCAGCGCACTGGGCAATCTGAAGCCGTATTCAACCAGCGTCGTTTTGCGCGCTCGGTCACCGTTGTACATGGCGTTGAGCTGACCAATCATCTGATGGCTCTCGTCGAGAAACATGATGGCATCGGGGGGCATGTAATCGGTCAGGGTGCTCGGTGCCGCACCGGGCTCAGCGCCTGACAAATGGCGCGTGTAGTTTTCAATGCCTTTGCAGTGCCCTACTTCACTGAGCATTTCTAAATCAAAGCGGGTACGCTGTTCAAGGCGCTGCGCTTCCACCAATTTGCCCATGCCCACCAGTTGTTGAAGGCGCTCGGCCAACTCTAATTTGATGGTTTCAACAGCGGCCAATACTTTGTCGCGAGGCGTGACGTAATGGCTAGAGGGATAAACCGTGAAGCGCGGGATTTTCTGTTTGATGCGACCTGTTAAGGGGTCAAACAATTGGAGGCTGTCCACTTCGTCGTCAAACAATTCAATGCGAACAGCCAGCTCGGAATGTTCTGCTGGAAAAACATCGATGGTGTCGCCTCGGACCCGAAACTTACCCCGACTAAAGTCTTGGTCGTTGCGCATGTATTGCATGCGAATGAGTTGTGAGATGACATCGCGTTGACCCACCTTGTCGCCTGTGCGCAATGTCATGATCATGCGGTGATAGCTTTCGGGCTCGCCAATGCCGTAAATGGCTGAAACCGTGGCCACAATGACCACATCGCGACGCTCCATCAAACTCTTGGTGCAAGACAAACGCATTTGCTCAATGTGCTCATTGATGGCGGAATCTTTTTCAATGAACAAATCGCGCTGGGGCACATACGCTTCAGGTTGGTAGTAGTCGTAATAGCTGACGAAATACTCAACCGCGTTCTTGGGGAAAAACTCTCTAAATTCTGAATACAACTGCGCGGCCAAAGTTTTGTTGGGCGCAAACACAATGGCGGGTTTGCCCATCTGGGCAATGACATTGGCCATGGTGAAAGTCTTTCCAGAGCCCGTCACACCCAGCAAGGTTTGGAACACTTCGCCGTCGTTCAAGCCTTCCACCAAACCTGCAATGGCTGTGGGTTGATCGCCAGCTGGTGGATAGGGCTGATAAAGCTCAAAGGGCGAGCCTTCGTATTGGACAAACTTGCCCTCGGGCGCGACAGCAGGGACGGCCTCTAGAACGGGTTCAAAAGAATTGGGTGTGACGGCCATGGAACTTCTTGAGATGGGTCAATTGGGGGCAAAAAAACGGCAAAACAGCCGTTAAAATTAGGGGCAACCCTAAAGCCTAACCTAGGTTTAGGTTTTCTGCCATCAGCAACCTCCTTACCAAGGACTTTTTCATGTCTCTGTTTACCGCCGTCGAAATGGCCCCCCGCGACCCCATCTTGGGTTTGAACGAACAATTTGCTGCCGATACCAATCCCAACAAAGTGAACTTAGGTGTCGGCGTTTATTTCGACGACAACGGCAAACTCCCCTTGCTTGAATGTGTTCAAGCCGCAGAAAAAGCCATGATGGAGAAACCTTCAGCACGTGGCTACCTGCCCATTGACGGCATTGCCGCATACGACGCTGCGGTCAAAGGTTTGGTCTTTGGTCCCGACAGCGAACCCGTCACATCTGGCCGCGTGGCCACCGTCCAAGGCATTGGCGGCACAGGCGGCCTCAAAATTGGTGCCGACTTCCTGAAAAAAGTCAGCCCCAACGCCAAAGTATTGATTTCAGACCCCAGCTGGGAAAATCACCGCGCTTTGTTCACCAATGCCGGCTTCCAAGTTGAGACTTACGCCTATTACGACGCCGAAAAGCGCGGCGTCAATTTTGATGGCATGTTGGCCAGCCTCAATGCGGCTGCGCCTGGCACCATTGTGGTGTTGCACGCTTGCTGCCACAACCCCACCGGCTATGACATCACTGCCGCACAATGGGATCAAGTGATTGCTGCGGTCAAAGGCAAAAACCTCACCGCATTTTTGGACATGGCCTACCAAGGTTTTGGCCATGGCATTCAAGAAGATGGTGCCGTCATTGCCAAGTTTGTGGCAGCCGGCCTGAGCTTCTTTGTGTCCACCTCTTTCTCTAAGAGCTTCAGCTTGTATGGCGAGCGCGTAGGTGCTCTGTCTGTGCTGTGTGCCGACAAGGAAGAATGTAGCCGCGTTTTGAGCCAATTGAAAATTGTGATTCGCACCAACTACTCCAACCCACCCATCCACGGAGGCGCTGTGGTGGCTGCCGTGTTGGCCAACCCTGAGTGGCGCGCCACTTGGGAAAGAGAATTGGGCGAAATGCGCGTGCGCATCAAGGCCATGCGTCAAAAACTGGTGGATGGCCTCAAAACGGCTGGCGTCAAGCAAGACATGAGTTTCATCACCACTCAAATTGGCATGTTCAGCTACTCCGGCTTGAACAAAGACCAAATGGTGCGTCTCCGCTCTGAGTTTGGTGTTTACGGCACCGACACTGGCCGCATGTGTGTGGCAGCCTTGAACAGCAAAAACATTGACTATGTTTGTCAGGCTATTGCGAAAGTAATGTGACAGAGCGGCATCACCTATTGTTTTAAATTAGGTGCGCCTCTCCACTTTCAATGCATCACAACTGTTATATTGCTGCAGTGCAACAATTTAAAGGGCTTTAAGCCATGCTTTACCAAATCTACGAAACGCAACGCTCCATCATGGAGCCTTTTGCAGACTTGGCACATGCTGCTGCCAAGATGTACAGCAACCCACTCAATCCCATGGGCAACTCGCCCTTGGCACAGCGTGTGTCTGCGGGTTATGAACTCATGCACCGATTGGGCAAAGACTACGTCAAGCCTGAGTTTGGCATTCGCACTGTGCTGGTTGGTGATGTCGATGTCGCCATCCATGAGCGCGTTGAAATTGACAAGCCCTTCTGCGAATTGCGTCGTTTTAAGCGCTTTACAGACGACTCCGTCACTCTCAGCGCCATTAAAAAACAACCCGCTGTTTTAATTGTTGCACCTTTGTCAGGCCACTACGCCACACTCTTGCGCGACACCGTCAAAACCATGTTGAAGGACCACAAGGTCTACATCACTGACTGGAAAAATGCGCGCTTGGTCCCTTTAGAAGATGGTGAATTTCACTTAGACGACTACGTCAACTATGTGCAAGAGTTCATTCGTCACGTGCAAGGCGTCTACGGCAACTGCCATGTGGTGAGCGTGTGTCAGCCCACTGTGCCCGTATTGGCTGCTGTTTCTTTGATGGCGTCCCGCGGCGAAAAAACACCCCTCAGCATGACCATGATGGGCGGCCCGATTGATGCGCGCAAGTCGCCTACAGCCGTCAACAACTTGGCCATGAACAAGAGCTTTGAGTGGTTTGAAAACAATGTGATTTACAAAGTTCCCAGCAACTTCCCAGGTGCTGGCCGCCGTGTCTACCCTGGCTTCTTGCAGCACACTGGCTTTGTGGCCATGAACCCCGATCGTCATGCCTCTAGCCATTACGATTACTTCAAAGACCTCATCAAAGGCGACGACGCCAGTACCGAGGCCCACCGCAAGTTCTATGACGAATACAACGCCGTCCTAGACATGGACGCCGACTATTACTTGGAAACCATCAAGACCGTGTTCCAAGATTACAAATTGGTCAACGGCACTTGGGAAGTTAAAAGCTTGAGTGGCAAACAAGAGTTGGTTCGTCCTCAAGACATCAAAACCACCGCCTTGCTCACTGTCGAAGGCGAACTGGACGACATTTCTGGCTCTGGCCAAACTGCTGCCGCGCATGGTTTGTGCAGCAACATCAATCCGAAAAATCGCAAGCACTTGGAAGTGCCTGGTGCAGGTCACTACGGCATTTTCAGTGGTCGCCGTTGGCGCGATGTGGTGTACCCAGAGGTTGTCAAATTCATTTTGGCGCACAACGTTTCTGGCACTGCGCCAAAAGCGTCCAGCAAAACTGCAGTCAAAGCCAGTGCCAAGCCAGCCAGCAAAGCACCTGCCAAGAAAGCAGTCAAAGTTGCTGCCAAAAAAGCGACCACTCGCAAGAAGTGAGCAGCCTGGCTAACCGCATCCATGATGCGCTGCCCCAAACGCAGTGCACTCGGTGCGGCTACCCTGACTGCAAGGCCTACGCTCAGGCCATTGCAGATGATCAAGTCCCCATCAATCAATGCCCACCGGGTGGTGCCGAAGGCGTAGCCATATTGGCGCGCTTAACGGGCCAACCTGTCTTGCCCTTGAACCCAGTCCATGGCGTTGAAGGGCCAATGACGGTCGCGGTCATTGACGAAGCTTGGTGCATCGGCTGTACCCTGT
>JBIKJX010000081.1:0-7192 GCA_044360785.1 Limnohabitans sp. | reverse complement strand
CAGTTTTCAAGCACTCATTCGAAGTGATGCCAAAACGCAAGCTGTGGCGCAAGCTTTTTTGAACAATGCCAACGCACAACTTCAAGCCATTTTGAATGCGCAAGGCGATGCCGACACGGCTGCACAGGTGAGCGTCTACCCCGCTGTGCCCATGAGCATTCAACGTGTGGCCAATGTTGAACGCGCGCAAATGCTCATAGAAAGTACATCGAGAAAAGCCCTGCACCAAGCTTTGGAAGCGTTGCAGGATTTACTGCATGCTTCAAGATCTGAACCCTCTCACAAGGGTTTAATTCGGTGGCTGGTGGATGTCGACCCCTTGGCCATTTAAAACTCGCGTGCCATTGACTTCACTGGCGACCTTGACGTCATTTCAAGAGTGCCACAGCCCCTGAAAAAGTTAAGAACGCTGCAGCGGTAGAGACCAAAATAATTCGGGCGATTCGGCCGTTGTCCGCGCCAAAGCGTTCGGCCAACATAGAGACATTGCTGGCACTGGGCAAAGCGGCTACCAGGACCATGACTTTGAGCGCGAACACATCAATAGGAACACCGATAGAAATGGCGGCAAGGCCCACCACCAAAACCAACAAGGGGTGTAAAAATAATTTCATGAGTGCCACTGGCACATAGTCTTTCCAAGTCAGTGGGCCGTGCTGTGCATGGTGTGCAATTTTTTGAGATCGCGCCAATACAGCGCCAATGGTAAAGAGCGCCACCGGCGACGCCGCATCGGCCAGGAGGGTGACGGTTTTGTCGACGGGGCCCGGTAAGGTTCCTTGAAAGGCAGAAAACAAAGTGCCCAATAAGATGGCCCAAGGCATAGGGTTTTTGGTCATGCCCCAAAGGGCATTTTTGGCGGCATTGCCAACGCCGTTTTGACCGGCACCGTCTAACCTGGACAAGGCAATGCACAAAGACGTGGTAATGACCATGTCGATGACGATGGTGACAATGGCTGGCCCTGCGGCAGCCGTGCCCAACAGGGCCACCAACAAGGGGACGCCCATGAAACCTGTGTTGGGAAAAGCGCCTACCAAGGCACCAAAAGCAGCATCGTTCCAGCCAATGCGCCGATTGAGAGTGACCGCCACGACAAAGGCCACCATGACCAAAGCGCAAAATAAATACATGAAGAAAGCGCCAGCGTCTAAGAGTTGCGCAATGGGCGTGCTGGCACCAAATCTGAACAACATGCAAGGGAGCGCAAAGTACAAAACAAATCCATTGAGCCCTGGAATGGCCTCGAAAGGCAGCATTTGGCGCCGGGCAGCCAAGTAGCCACACAGGACCAATGCAAAAAATGGAAAGGTAACGCGCAAGACATCTAACATGGGGCACATTGTGCCTTGGAATTGGGCTGGGTCATGGCAACCAATAAAGGCCCACTTTTGCCCGCTATGATTCAAGTTCTTGCCGCGTTTTATTTTGAGCGTGGCATTTCTTTTTTTCTCGCATGTCCTCCCCCACGTTTGGTTTAAATTCCGCTCAACTTGAAGCCGTCAATTACGTCAAAGGCCCTTGTTTGGTTCTGGCGGGTGCTGGCTCGGGCAAGACGCGCGTGATCACGCAAAAAATAGCACGGCTCATTGAAGTGGGGCTTGAACCCAAACGCATTGCAGCCATCACATTTACCAACAAAGCCGCCAGTGAAATGCGCGAGCGCGCCAAAAAACTCATTGGTAAAGGGGCACAAGAAGTATTGATATGCACGTTTCACGCTTTGGGCGTGCGCATCATGCGACAAGACGGCCATGTGCTGGGGCTGAAACCCCAATTCAGCATTTTGGATTCAGACGATGTCACCAGCATCTTGAAAGACTGCGGTGGAACCACTGATGCCAACACGGCACGCCAATGGCAATGGGCCATCAGTGCCTGGAAAAACAGTGGCCTGAATGCTGCACAAGCAGAAGCCCAAGCCAAGACAGACAGCGAACGCATCACCGCCAAAATTATGGGGCGCTATGAAGAGCGCTTATCGGCCTATCAAAGTGTGGACTTTGATGACCTGATTGGCTTGCCCTTGAAATTGTTGTCGCAGTTTCCCGATGTGCGTGAACGCTGGCAAGCGGCCATGGGCCATGTGTTGGTCGATGAATACCAAGACACCAATGCCACGCAATATGAGGTACTGAAACATTTGGTGGGCGAGCGCGCACGCTTTACGGCAGTGGGCGATGACGATCAATCGATCTATGGTTGGCGCGGCGCCACTTTGGACAATTTGAAAAAATTACCGCAAGACTTTCCGCAGTTGAAGGTGGTCAAGCTCGAGCAAAACTACCGCTCTACCAGTGCCATTTTGCGTGCGGCCAACAACGTCATTGGCCCGAACCCCAAGCTGTTTCCAAAAACACTGTTTTCAGAATTGGGCGAAGGTGAGCCCGTGCGTGTGGTCGATGCTGACAACGAAGAACATGAAGCCGAACGCGTGGTGGCACGCATTCAATCTTTGCGTGCGGGTACCGCCACTAGCTCAGGGGGTGTGCAATACCGCGACTTCAAAGAGTTTGCCATTTTGTACCGCGCCAATCACATGGCGAAGCCTTTTGAAAAAGCACTGCGTCGCGCGCAAATTCCGTACAAAGTTTCTGGGGGTCAAAGTTTTTTTGACCGCGCAGAAATCAAAGACCTGTGCGCTTGGTTCAGGTTGTGGGTCAACAACGACGATGACCCTGCGTTCTTGCGCGCTGTGACCAGCCCCAAACGCGGTATTGGTCATCAGACGCTGGCGGGGCTAGGCACGTTGGCCAGCCAATACAAACTCAGTTTGTTTGAAGCTTTGTTTTCCAACAGCTTGGCCGCCAAGCTATCGGCCCGTGCTGTAGGCAGCTTGCACGAGTTTGGCCGTTACATGAATGATTTGGAATACCGCGCCAAGCGAACGCATGGCGCCGAAGATGCCAAATCTTTTTTATTGCAATGGCTGAAAGACATTGGTTACGAGAAATTTTTGTACGACGGCGAAGACAACGAGGCCGTTGCTGCAGCACGTTGGACGAATGTCTTAGAGTTTGTCGATTGGATGTCGGGACGCTGCGGCGGCACCATTGACGACGCGGCGGGCGTGAGTGTGTCCGCCGAAACCAAATCATTGTTGGAAGTGGCGCAAACCATTTCTTTATTGTCGACATTGAATGAAAAAGAAACCGATCCCAATGTGGTCACCCTTTCAACCTTGCACGCCTCCAAGGGTTTGGAGTGGCCGCATGTGATGTTGGTGGGGGTGAATGAAGGTTTGTTGCCTTTCAAAATGGACGAAGACAACAAAGAATCCATCGATGCACAAGTGCATGCGGAGGGTCAGCTGACGCGACTGCAAGAAGAGCGTCGCTTGATGTATGTGGGCATTACGCGTGCGCAAAGAACTTTGTCAGTGAGTTGGACCAAGCGCCGCAAAAAAGGCCGCGACACCATTGCCGCATTGCCTAGCCGATTCATTCAAGAGATGGCCTTAGACAAAAATACCATCAAGGAAGATCCTCGGGAAAAGCTGCGTGCACTGCGCGCAGAGTTTGCTTTAAAAGCTGCAGCCTCTGCCGCCAATTACAAAGACTGAGTCGAAGCTCGCACCACCAAGTCGCTGTTGAGTTGCCGCGAAGCAGGTTGGCCACCGCGCATCACTTCTTGTAAACATTCCAGCAAAACGCGAGCCGCCATGTCCAGGGGCTGCCTGATGGTGCTGAGCGGCGGGAAGCTGTGCCGTGATGCGTCCACATCGTCGTAGCCCACCACGGCAATGTCGTCGGGCACTTTCAAACCGCGTGCATTGAGAACGCCCATGGCATTGATGGCAATCAGGTCACTGGCTGCAAACAAAGCATCGAAGGCAATGCCTTTGTCGCAAAACGCATGCATGGCCTCTTGTGACTCAAGCGGCGTGTAGGGCGACAAAATGAACAAGTCTGGATTGACTTCAAGCCCATTTGATTGAAGCGCTTGGCAATAGCCTTCGAAGCGCAGCTTGGCTTCTCCAGATCGAAAGTCACCTATGTAGGCAATGCGTTTGCGACCTTGTTGAATGAGATGGTTTGTGGCTTGCAGGCCACCACTGAAGTTGTCGCTGCCCACACTGCAATACAACTGATCGGGCAACATGGCACCCCAAACGACCACAGGCACGCGGCGTTTGGCCAAAGCATTGAGCTGGTCGTGATGGTCCCACTGCCCCACCATGACCATGCCGGCCACCCTACCTGAATCGTAGAGCGCCGCACATTCATCCAAGTGGTCTGCATCGACACGCGACAACAGCAAATCGTATTGGGCAGCGGTCATGGCATCGGCCAAATGACCCAAGATGGACAAGAAGAAGGGGTCGGTCACTTGCATGGGCAAGTCGGCTCTGAAAGGGATGACCAAGCCCAAGGTGCGATTTTCGCCACTGCGTAAATTTTTTGCGCCCGCATGAACGGTGTACTGATGCGCTTGCGCCAAAGCCAGAATACGCTCACGTGTTTCGGGGCGAATAGATTCACTGCCGTTCAGTGCCCGCGATACGGTAGCCGTTGAGACACCTGCCAACTTGGCGATGTCTAACATTTGGACTTTGCGTTTGTTCACGTCGAGGGTCTGTGGCAAAGCTGCAATTTTGACAGACTCAGTTGCGCCAGTGGGTGATCAGCTGGCTTTCTGCCAAATCTTCCACAACTGTGCCACTTCGACCGCTGTGGGGTCGCCTTGAACACTGTCCCACATTTTTTCGGCGTCTGCTTTTTTACCCAGCTTGTGCAAAACAATGCCGGCATGCAAACGAGTTTCGGCTTCGCGACGCAAACCACCCATCTCGATGGCCTTGGTGAAAGTGGTCGAAGCCAATTCCCATTGTTGTTTGGAGGCATAAACTTCGGCCAAGCTTGCAATGGCATTTGCGTCTTTCGCAGACTTTTCAAGTGCAGGCAATGCCTTTTCGTCTTCGTTCAATTTTTGCTGGGCTTGCTGACGCAACTTTTGCTGATTGGCCACATCGCTGCCCTTGCCAAACACGCCTGAGCTGAAGGCCACTTCAACGACTCTAGCCGCTTCGGCTGGCAAGCCATTCTTCAGGGCCAAGTTGGCCATGTCGGTGTATTCGGTGGGGTCTTCTATGTTGCCTGTGAGTTCAAGCAATCGGTACAAATCCAAATCGAATCGAATGTTGAAGTTGGCTTGACGTGCCACGCGCGGAATGACTTCGGCCCAGTACGCTTTGTTGGGATAGCGCTGCAAGAGCATTTTGAGTGAGGCGTTGTAACCGGCGTCGTCTTTCAACATGCGTTGGCTGTAAGCCATCAAACGCAGTTCGATTTCGGGGGTTTTGACGTTGAACTCTTCGTCAGATTTGATTTTGGCCTTGACCTCTTTGATGACAGCCTCATGCTGCTTTAAAACAGACAGGGTTTGAATGAGCACGGGACGCACCGAGGGGTTGCGACCCCCTTGGTCTAAATAGATACGGGCCCATTTCACAAAGCGCTCGAGGTCTTGGGCTTGCTGTGCCGCACTCAAGATGGACTCGATGAGTGCCGCTTTTTGATCGGGCAAGGTGGTCTCGGGCATTTCTTGCACCAAGGTTTCTAAGGTGCTGATGGCCAAGACAAAGTTTTTGGCTTGCATGGCAGCCGCCGCCAAAGTGCGAAGCACATAAGGCCGCTCGTCCTTGGACATATTGGGCATGGCCATGGCTTGCTGCGCCACCGTTAAAGCTTTGTCTAGCTGCCCTTCGCGAAGCGCATCTTGTGAAGCTTGTAGCAACTTGACCACCTCAGGTCGGATGGCGGGTGCGGCAGCGTTGTTGGTTTGGGCCAGGGCACTTGTGCTGGTAACAACCATGCCTGTCAATAAAGGCAGCGCCAATGCCATTGAGCAGTTGCGCGCGACGCGCAACATGTGGCTTTGCAAACGACTTGAAACTTGGGGGATAGCTTTGAAGCGGGTCATGATTTGGGGTTTGATTTCGTCAAACGACGACTATAAAGAATGCAAAGATGTAATTTTGGTACAAGAATCGAGATTTTCCCTTATTTTTCTTCGATTTTTACAATCTAGCCACCTACAAAATTAGCACTTAAGAATGCATTTACAGAGGGGTTTTATTTCTACAACAGATAGGGTTTTTCCTAAGTGAAAGACGATGTAGTTTTACTCCACAATCTACTCGTGCAATCGTTTACATGAAGTTTCCAAGGGCAGCACACCTCTTTTATTTTTCAAATAAGGTCAAAAGAATGACACAAACAAACCAAAAATCTCGCAAAGTGGAGAGACAACGCGGATTCCAAGTCAGCCCAGTGGCTGCTGGATGCGCTGTGTTGTTGATCAGCGTTGCTGGCGCAACGCATGCGCAACAAGCAAGCAGCGAAGTGGTGGTGACGGGTATCCGCGCCTCTATTGAAAACGCCATTGCAACCAAACGTAACTCTGACGGTATTGTTGAAGCGTTGTCAGCTGAAGACATCGGCAAATTGCCAGACAGCACTGTTGCTGAGTCAATTTCTCGCTTGCCCGGCGTTACTGCTCAGCGTAACAAATCGACAGGCCGTGCCCAGTCTGTCAGCGTTCGCGGTATGTCGCCCGACTTCAACGGTGCATTGCTAAATGGCCGCGAGCAAGCGTCAACAGGCGACAGCCGTGGCGTTGAGTTTGACCAATTCCCCGCAGAATTGCTCAGCTCCATTGTGATTCACAAGACCCCAGAAGCCTCTTTGGTGGGTCAAGGTTTGGCCTCTACCATTGACCTGCGCACTGTGCGTCCTTTGGACTACAACAAGCGCACATTCGCAGCCAATGTTCGCTCACAGCGCTCAGGCATTGACTCTGGCGCTGGCGAAGGCAAGGGCGATCGTCAATCCTTCTCTTATGTTGACCAATTTGCAGACCGCACTTTGGGTATTGCTTTGGGTTACACCAAGTTGAAAGACGCTGGTGCAGAACAGTTGAAATTCAACACATGGGGTGGCTGGAATCGTGATGTCCCCTACAACGGACAAACCGTCAAAATCTTCGGCGGATTTGGTGCTGACACAGAGCAGAGCACTTCCGATCGCGAAGGCATGATGGCCGTTGTTCAGTACAAGCCCAACAAAGACTTTGAAACAGTGTTGGATGTTTTCTCATCTAAAGGTACTTTTGGTCTGAAGAAAACAGGTATTGAAGGCGCTACGCTCGAGCAAGGTCAATACGACCCTGCAGGCACATTGAGCAACGCAGT
>JBIKJX010000082.1:0-7192 GCA_044360785.1 Limnohabitans sp. | reverse complement strand
CAAAGAACACAAGACGACAACTTCGATCAATTGCGCTTGTGCGTCGTCAAAGCCAGAGATGCCTATTTGGCTGCGGGTAGTGCGCAGTCTGCCTACAGCTTGTCTGTGTCCACGACAGAGCGCGTGATCGACCAAATGCTAATGCAAGGTCATCCAAGATTGGTGGGGCAGTTTGGCCCAGCGCTTTTAGACAAGGCCATTGCAGACGCTGTGTTGCGTTCACAAAACCAATCGTGGATTTCTGGACTTGGCGCAGGACTTCTTGGCGATCCTTGGTCTGGTTGTTTGAAGCTCCATCAAGCCAACTCTGTGTGGTTAAGGCATACCGTCGGCTTGGCTGACAGGCTCACGGATGCAGAACCGTTGACAGCGCAAGAAGATGGCTTGCCAAATTCTTTGACTCAAGCCATTGACGCCTATGGACTGAAGTATTTCAAGTTAAAGGTGGGTGGTCAGTTAGATGCGGATATCGAACGACTGGCGAAAATTGAAACTGTCTTGAGCAAGGTCAAAGATTACAAAGTGACCTTAGACGGTAACGAGACATTTCAGAATGTTGAGTCACTTAGCGTATTTGTTCACGCAATGACACAGCATGAAGCTACTCAACGTTTGTTAGAACGCACATTGCTCATTGAGCAACCCCTGCCTAGAGCCATCGCATTGGAAGAGAAAATTCCAACCATGACGCTCAATATCCCTGTCATTTTGGATGAGTCGGATGATCATCCCGATGTGCTCGTCAAAGGCTTGGCATTGGGTTACAGGGGAATTTCAAGCAAGGCATGCAAAGGCATCTACCGATCATTGCACAGTGCCTCGCTGGTGCAGCAAACGCCTCAATGCCTTTTGTCTGGTGAAGACCTAACTTGCCAAGCAGGGTTGGGCGTGCAACAAGACACGTTGTTGGCAACCAGTTTGGGTGTTCAACACATTGAGCGCAACGGCCACCACTATGTCAAAGGTTTTGGTATTGCGCCGACACATGAATCAAATGACTTTGCAAAAGCGCACGCAGATTTGTACTCAAGCAATCACGCTGGTGTTTATCTGAATGTTCAGCAGGGTCAAATCAACATTGCATCTTTGCATCAAGCGGGTTTCGGCCATCAGGCTTGGCCTGATTGGCAATCCCTCGACCCCATTTCAATTCAAGCAAATTAGGAGATCAACATGGCAACACACAGACTTGGCATCATCATGCACGGTGTGACCGGGCGCATGGGAATGAACCAACATTTAATTCGTTCAATTGTTGCCATTCGCAATCAGGGCGGTGTTACTTTGTCCAATGGTGACAAGGTCATGCCCGATCCTATTTTGATTGGGCGCAATGCTGAAAAAATTGAGGCACTGGCCAAAGCCAATGGCATCAGTCGATTTGGTACAGATCTCGACAAAGCGCTTGCCAACAAAGACGACACCGTTTTCTTTGATGCAGGAACGACCCAAATGCGCCCCACCTTGCTGGCCAAAGCCATTCAAGCAGGCAAGCATGTGTATTGCGAAAAACCCATTGCCACCAATTTGAATGAAGCCGTAGAAATTGCGCGCCTTGCAGAAAAGTCAGGCGTTAAACACGGCGCTGTTCAAGACAAATTGTTCTTGCCCGGTCTTCGCAAACTCGACATGCTCAGACGGGCAGGCTTCTTCGGCAAGATGCTCAGTGTCCGCATCGAATTTGGTTACTGGGTGTTTGAAGGCGACTTACAACCAATTCAACGACCCAGTTGGAACTACCGCAAAGAAGACGGCGGCGGCATTATTTTGGACATGGTGTGCCACTGGCGCTATGTGCTGGACAACTTGTTTGGCGAAGTTCAATCGGTCTCTTGCTTGGGGGCGACGCACATTCCTACGCGTTGGGACGAAGCCAATAAGCCCTATGAGTGCACAGCAGACGATGCAGCTTATGCCACTTTCGAACTGAAGGGGCACCAAGGCGAGCATGTGGTGGCGCAAGTTAACAGTTCATGGACCACGCGGGTCAACCGCGAAGATTTGGTCACATTCCATGTCGATGGCACACATGGCTCTGCTGTGGCAGGACTGCAAGCATGCAAGGCACAAAGCCGTGTCAACACACCACGCCCTGTTTGGAACCCCGATGTGAAGCAAACCATGACCTTCACAGATCAATGGCAAGAGGTTCCAGATACGCAGTTCTACGACAACGGTTTCAAAATTCAGTGGGAACACTTTATTCGGCACATCGTGGAGAACGAACCTTACCGCTGGACATTGCCAGAAGGTGCCAAAGGTGTGCAGTTGGTAGAAGCGGCATTGCAGTCTTGGCAAGAGCGTCGCTGGGTTGACGTAGCACCCCTCAAAATTTGAGGTGCAACATGGCACAACGCATTCAATTACCAAATTCGCTCGGCCAACTAGAGAGCTATGAATTGGTGGGCACCACGCCCATTCAGCCCAAGCCGGGTATCAAGTTCAATCGCATTGCTTACTCGGCTGCTCATGTGGTGTCCAATCCAACGGCCCCACTCGACCCATGGCTCGATTGCGCCGTTGACTGGGATGCCACCATTGCCTACCGCAAACACTTGTGGAAATTGGGTTTGGGTGTGGCTGAAGCCATGGACACAGCACAGCGCGGCATGGGCTTGGATTGGCCCACATCGCTAACGCTCATTGAGCGCTCTATAGCAGCGTCTAAAGATGTTCCCGGTGCATTCTTAGCCTCTGGCTGTGGCACTGATCATTTGAATTTAGACAGCGTCAAAACAGTAGATGAGGTGATTGCTGCATATGAATTTCAAATGGCAGCCATAGAAAAGTTGGGTGGCAAGCTCATCATCATGGCCAGTCGCGCCTTGGCAAGAGTGGCCCAATCGCCAGCCGATTACGAACGGGTGTACGACAGAATTTTGAGTCAGGCCAAACAACCGGTATTGCTGCATTGGCTGGGCGATATGTTTGACCCTGCTCTGACGGGGTATTGGGGCAACAAAGACACCAACAAGGCCATGGACACGGCGCTGGGCATTATTCAAGCCCATGCCAACAAAGTGGACGGCATCAAAATTTCATTGCTCGACAAAGACAAAGAAATCCAGATGCGTCGGCGCTTGCCTGCCAGTGTGCGCATGTACACCGGTGATGATTTCAACTACGCAGAATTAATTGCAGGCGATGGTCACGGTGAGCATGTGGTTCACAAGCAAAGCGATGCTTTGTTGGGTATTTTTGATGCCATTGCGCCTGCGGCAAGCGCGGCTTTGGGTGAGTTGGCGCAAGGCAATTTAGAAAAGTTCCATGCTATTTTGGGTCCGACTGTTCCCTTGTCGCGCCACATATTCAAAGCCCCTACTAGGTTTTACAAAACCGGCGTGGTCTTTATGGCATGGCTCAATGGCCATCAAACACATTTCACGATGGTAGGTGGGCAGCAAAGCACAAGGTCAGTGATTCACTTGGCTGAGTTGTTCAAATTGGCCGACGCCGCCAATTTGCTAGAGCATCCAGACCTGGCATTGCACCGCATGAAAACCATGCTGGCAATGCACGGCATTGAATAATTCACATTAGACACATCAAAAGCAATTGGAGACATCATGAAACAAAAAATCGCAGGTCAAGTTTTACTAGCCAGCTTAGGCTTGGCGTTCACTTTGGGCGCTTCGAATGTGTGGGCGCAGGCTGCTACCAACTATCCTGACAAGCCAGTCAAGGTCATTATTCCGTTCCCACCAGGTGGCACACTAGACAAAATTGGCCGCATGTTGGCCCTCAAGGTAGGCGAACAACTGGGTCAAAACTTTGTGGTTGAAAATCGTCCAGGTGGCAACGGCATCATTGGTGCCGATGTGGTGGCCAAGGCCAATGCAGACGGCTACACCTTGTTATTCAACGCCAGCACGTTTGTCACTGCGCCCATGACCATGAAGTCAGTGCCTTACAAAGTGCAAACTGATTTCACACCCATTGCGTTGGTGGCGTCTGCACCTTTGTCCATCGCCGTCAGCAATAAACTAGGCGTGTCCGATGTGAAGGGTTTGGCTGCTGCAGCCAAAGCCAACCCAGGCAAGATGAATTTTGCGGTGGGCTCTATTGGCTCTGCAGGTCATTTGTGTACCGTTAAATTGGAACAAGCCACTGGTACACAAATTAGCATCGTGCCTTACAAAGGCACTGGACCCGCCATGACAGATTTGGTGGGTGGTCAAATTGAAGGCTTCATCGATCCTGTGTTGGGATCGGTTCAATTTCATAGAAACGGCCAACTCAAAGTGGTCGGTGTAACTTCCAGCAAGCGTTTGCCCAATTTGCCCGATGTGGCAACCGTTTCTGAAACCATTCCAGATTTTCAGTGCGCCAGTTGGTATGGTCTCTGGGGGCCCACCAAGCTGCCAGCCGACATGGTTCAAAAACTCAATGCGGCTGTTAACAAAGTCTTGTCGGGTGAAATGCGTGATCGCTTAATTGCCGATGGCATTGTGCCTGCGGGTGGCAGTCCAGCAGAATTTGCAAAATTTCAAGCAGACGACATTGCCATCTCTGGCAAAATTATTGCGGATAAGAAAATAGCCGTTGAGTGAACTAGGCCATGTCAGACCCTTCAACCCCTTGTGCCATCGTTACGGGCGCTAGCTCTGGTATTGGCCAAGCCATTGCTTTGAAGCTATTGAGTGAGGGCTGGCATGTGCACGGGCTTGATGTGGCACCCCCCAAACTGCATCACGCACAGTTTTCTGCATGGCAAGTTGACCTCACACAATCTCATGCGCTAGATAGTGCTTTGGATCAAATTGTGGCCAAGCAACTTCCTAAGACCTTGGTACATGCTGCGGGTGTTTTGCGGGTGGGAAGTTTGGGTGAACTCGACATGCAAGCAGGACACCTGATGTGGCAACTCCATGTGGATGTGGCAACCCGATTGGCCAATCGAATTTTGCCCATCATGAAGCAGGCTCAGCATGGCCGAATGATCTTGGTTGGCAGTCGTGTATCGACCGGCATAGCGGGCAGAAGTCAGTATGCCGCTACCAAGGCAGCCATCCTATCTTTGGCCAGAAGTTGGGCTGCTGAGTGCATTGCGCAAGGTGTGACGGTCAATGTGGTGTCCCCAGCAGCCACCGATACGCCCATGCTCAAGGACCCAGCGCGGGTTAACACAACGCCACGTTTACCGCCTATCGGACGGCTCATTCAGCCTGACGAGGTTGCTGCATTGGTTGCGTTTTTGACCAGACCCGAGTCGGCAGCCATTACCGGTCAAGACATCGCCATCTGTGGCGGCGCTTCAGTTTTGCGCTAACCAATGAACACCCCTTCAACCATTGTTCCAGGTCAATGTGTAGGACTGATAGGCCTGGGCTTGGTAGGTACGGCGCTGGCCAAGCGATTGCGTGCAGCAGGCTATCTGTGTGTTGGTTTTGATGTGCGCAAAGACGCTATGTTGGCTTTTGAAAATGCGGGATTTGAAACAAGTGTATCTGTTGAGGGCTTGCTCAAGCTAACCAACACCTTGGTGCTTGCCGTGTTTGACACTTTGGGTGTTGTGGATGTCATTGCGCAAATTAAGCAACACCGGCCAATTCAAAAGCAAACAACGCAACCTGCTTTGTCACTGATCGATTGCTCTACTGGCGATCCCGTCAAATTGGCGGAGCTGGCGTCGGCATTGGTTGCAGACAACATTCAATTCATTGAGGCGCCATTGTCTGGATCCAGTGTGCAAATTGAAAATGGACAAGCAACTTTGCTACTCGGTGGAGAAGTTCTGCATATTCAAAACGTTGCACCTCTGTTGAATGCCTTGGCTTCATCACAGCAGCATGTTGGCGGTGCAGGCATGGCCGCCAAAGCCAAACTGGCAACCAATTTGGTTTTAGGCCTCAACCGAGCCGCATTGGCAGAGGGCATGGTCTTTGCCCAAACCTTGGGCATTTCACCAGAAACTTTTTTGCAACTTGTCTTGAACACACCCGCCCGATCAGAAGCTGCAGTGGTCAAAGGCAACATGATGGTCAATGAGCAGTTTGAACCACAGTCTCGTATTCGGCAGCACTTAAAAGATGTGCAACTGATGCTAGACATGGCCAACCTGAGTTCTCAAAATTTACCGCTTTCTCAGGCTCACGCGCAGTTAATGCGAAATGCCATTGCAGAAGGCGATGGTGAGTTGGACAACGCCGCCATCATTCGCCAAATTCGCCGCGAAAAATCTCAATCTTCTCAACAAAAATAAATCATGCGCGACTTCTCCCAGAACCATGACTGGCTCTCCATCAACACTGCCACAGTCAGAAAAAGCAATGGCCAAGACTTGCCATTGACAGACATCATTGAGGCCTGCGCGCGTCGCAACATTCAAGCGATTTCACCATGGCGCGATCAGGTTGCTGCAGTTGGGTTAGACACGGTTTCTAAGTTGGTCAAAGCGCATGGACTGAAACTCTCTGGTTATTGTCGTGGCGGTATGTTTCCTGCTGCCAATGCAGCCGGAATACAAGCTGCTGATGCCGACAATCGCCAAGCAGTGGATGAAGCCTGCGAACTCAATGCGACTTGTTTGGTACTGGTGGTGGGCGGCTTGCCTGGTGCGCTAGCGGGGCAAGCTGTGCACAAAAACATTCAGCAGTCTCGCGATCAAGTGTTTGAAGGCATTGACAAACTACTGGCCTATGCCAAGTCGTGCAACATGCCGCTGGCCATTGAGCCTTTGCATCCTATGTATGCAGCAGACCGCGCATGTATCAACACACTAGAACACGCCTTGGATGTGTGCGACAAATTGGACCCTCTGCAAACGGGTGCGTTAGGGGTGGCGGTTGATGTGTATCACGTTTGGTGGGACCCTAAACTTCAGCAGCAAATTGAACGCGCTGGCCAGAAAAGATTATTGGCCTTTCATGTCTGCGATTGGCTCACACCCACCCGAGATTTGCTGAATGACAGGGGCATGATGGGGGATGGTGTGATTGATATCCCCAAAATTAGGGGCTGGGTAGAAGCGCAAGGCTTTGCGGGATACAGTGAAGTAGAAATATTTTCTACAGAAAATTGGTGGAAAAGAGACCACGGCGAAGTACTTGAAACCTGTATTTCTAGGCACCGAAGTACGGTTTGAGGCTGTCAACACCCTGAATAAAGGGGTGTTTGATTACCTTACAATTAGCCCAAGGGCCTATAGCTCAGTTGGTTAGAGCAGAGGACTCATAAACGATTTTTAAACTGT
>JBIKJX010000080.1:0-7409 GCA_044360785.1 Limnohabitans sp. | reverse complement strand
TGTTTTAGATGCCGACACACTGGGCGAACAAAGATTGACGTTGGCCGGCCAATTGTCAAAACACCCAGAACTGCGTGTCGTGATGATTTCGAAGGCAGCAGAACCTCAAGAACGAATCGCTGCCATTGCAGCCGGTGCGGATGTTTGTCTAACAAAACCATTCAATCCAAATGAGTTGATTGCCATCATTCATCGTTTGGCCTCGCGGTTGCCCAGAACCCTCAAAACCGGTTGGACCATCGACCCTGTCAGGGCACTTTTGACTGGCCCCGCCAACAATGCCATTGGGCTGACGGCCATGGAAACAGTGTTGCTCACGCAATTGGCCATGGCGCCCGAGCAAGCACTCCGAAGTGATGCCCTTGAATTGGCCATTTGGGGCCTCTCAGATTTCTACAACAACAAACGGCTTCAAGTTTGCGTCTCGCGTTTACGCAAAAAATTAACAAACCGCCATGGCCCTGAAGAATTGCTGGCCACTTGTTGGCGTTCCACTTATCAGTTTGTGCCTCGCATGCACTTTGCGCCCAAACAATAAAAACAGGCTCACAAAAAAAGCACCTCACAAGGTGCTTTTTCAATGCGGGTCAGTACAGGTCATTGCAGACTTGTACATCACCGCATTTATTCAACGCGCGTAATTTGCATCGGCTTGAAACCTAAGTCTGCAGCTTTACCCTTGCGAGCACGGGTAGCGCGGGCATTGTTCAAGCTGCGAATTTCCAAGGTTTCTTCGCGGTCTTTGCCACCACGACCAATGCCTGTCAACTTCACACTGCGTGTGTAGGCGGCTGCGCCCGCCAATGTGTCTTTGGGCTCTAAATCCAACAGCATCAAACCGCGACCGCCCTTTTCCATCAACTTGAGTTCGCTGATTTCAAAAGTCAAAATTCGGCCCGCAGTCGACGCGCAAGCAACGTGAGTTGCAGCTGGCATGGCAGACGAACCTGCCACGGGTGTGGCGTTGGATCCAGACACATGAGAGGGTGCACACACCGACTCGCCCTCGCCAACGGTGATGAAAGACTTACCGCCCTTTTGTCGAGAGATCATGTTCTCAACCGTGGCCATGAAACCGTACCCACCCGAACTGGACAACAACAAAGTGGCGGTAGCGGGTCCTGCAAAAAAGTGCGCCACTTGCGTCCCTGCTTCTAACTCGATCAGGGTGGTCATGGGTTGGCCATCACCTCGCGCACCCGGCAGCGAGGCCACCGGGACTGAGTAAACCCGACCACTGCCCTTTTGTGCTGTGCCAAATGCCAACAAGGTATCAACGGTTCGGCACTCAAAGGTGCCATACAAGCCGTCGCCCGCTTTGAATGCAAAACTGCTTGCATCGTGACCATGACCTTGACGGGCGCGCACCCAGCCTTTTTGTGAGACCACCACCGTGACAGGTTCGTCGACCACCTTGACTTCGGCCACAGCTTTCTTTTCTTCTTGAATGAGTGTGCGACGGGGATCTGCGAAGGTCTTGGCGTCTTGTTCTATTTCTTTGACCATCAAGCGCTTGAGGGCCGCCGGATTGGCCAAAATTTCTTCCAATTGCGTTTGCTCCGTGCGCAATTCTTTGAGCTCTTGCTCAATCTTGATACTTTCCAACCGCGCCAATTGGCGAAGTCGAATTTCAAGAATGTCTTCAGCTTGACGCTCACTGAGCTTGAAGCGGTCCATCAAAGCCTGCTTGGGCTCGTCGCTTTGGCGAATGATGGCAATCACTTCGTCAATGTTCAGCAACACCAACTGACGGCCTTCCAGAATATGGATGCGGTCCATCACCTTGCCCAAGCGATGCTCGGAGCGGCGAACAATGGTCTGCTGACGGAACGTGATCCACTCAACAATCATTTGGCGCAATGATTTTTGCACTGGTTTTCCATCGATGCCCACCGAGGTCATGTTGATGGGGGATGATGTCTCTAGGCTGGTGTGCGCCAGCAATGCGGTAATGAGTTCTTGTTGTTCAATGCGGCTGGTTTTGGGTTCAAACACCAAACGCACCGCAGCGTCTTTGGAGGACTCATCGCGCACCACATCGAGCACAGACAAAATACTGGCCTTGAGTTGAATTTGGTCTGCGCTTAAAGCCTTCTTGCCCGCTTTGACTTTGGGGTTGGTCAGTTCTTCAATTTCTTCCAACACTTTTTGCGAACTGACACCAATAGGCAACTCGGTGACCACCAATTGCCACTGACCGCGCGCCAAGTCCTCAATCTTCCAACGCGCACGAACTTTGAGCGAACCACGACCGGTCCGATACGCGTCAGCAATGTCAGAAGCTGGGCTGATGATTTGACCGCCGCCTGGAAAATCGGGACCCGGAATGAGGGCAAATAATTCATCGTCTGTGAGCTTGGGCGACTTGATAAGCGCAACACATGCATCAGCCACTTCACGCAAATTGTGGCTTGGAATTTCAGTGGCCAAACCCACCGCAATGCCGCTGGCACCATTCATCAACACAAATGGCAAGCGTGCGGGTAACTGCCGTGGTTCTTCGGTTGAGCCATCGTAATTGGGAATGAAATCGACCGTGCCTTGGTCAATTTCATCCAACAACAAAGTGGTGATTTTTGAAAGACGTGCTTCGGTGTAGCGCATGGCCGCAGCGCCATCGCCATCGCGGCTGCCGAAGTTACCTTGTCCATCAATCAAGGGGTAACGTTGGCTGAAATCTTGCGCCATGCGGACCAGGGCGTCGTAAGCCGCTTGATCGCCGTGGGGGTGAAAACGGCCTAAGACATCGCCGACCACCCGCGCACTTTTAACAGGCTTGGCACCCGTTGCACCAGAAAAGCCCAAACCCATGCGCGACATGGAATACAGAATGCGTCGTTGAACAGGTTTTTGGCCATCGCACACATCGGGCAGCGCACGGCCTTTCACAACGCTCAAAGCATATTCAAGGTAGGCACGTTGCGCGTAGGTGGCCAAATTCAGCGAGTCATCTGACTCGCTATTTTGAAGGTCTAAAGTGGGTTGATCGTTCATAGTCTGTTCAATTCAAATCTGCGCTGTCTGTCGAGGCTTGGGATGTCTGATGTGACATGCGGCTTTAGATGTCCACTTCAATGGCGTCGCCATGCAACTCCATCAGCTCGCGGCGCGCAGCAGCCTCGCCTTTGCCCATGAGTTGCGTGATCAAACTTTCAGTTTGTGCAAAATTCAAAGTACCCAATTGCACGGGCAGCAAACGGCGTGTGTCGGGGTTGAGAGTGGTTTCCCATAATTGCTCGGCACTCATTTCGCCCAAGCCTTTAAAACGACTGATGCTCCATGCACCTTCGCGCACACCGTCTTTGCGCAGTTTGTCGAGCATGCTTTGCAATTCTGCTTCGTCCAAGGCGTACATTTTGGCGGCTGGCTTTTTGCCACGTGCGGGTGCATCGACACGGAACAATGGCGGCCGCGCCACAAACACATTGCCTGTTTCGATGAGCTTGGGAAAGTGACGGAAGAACAGCGTCAGCAACAATACTTGGATGTGTGAACCGTCAACATCGGCATCACTCAAGATACAAATTTTGCCGTAGCGCAAACCAGACAAATCGGGGGAATCGTTGGGACCATGCGGATCAACGCCAATGGCCACTGAAATGTCGTGAATTTCATTGTTGGCAAACAGCCGATCGCGATCGACCTCCCACGTGTTGAGGACCTTGCCGCGCAAAGGCAAAATGGCTTGACATTCTTTGTCACGACCCATTTTGGCGCTACCGCCAGCCGAGTCACCCTCGACCAAAAACACTTCGTTGTGCGCAATGTCTTTGCTTTCGCAATCGGTCAGTTTACCCGGCAGAACAGCCACACCAGAACTCTTGCGCTTTTCAACTTTTTGGCCTGCCTTTTGACGGTGCTGAGCCGCTTTGATGGCCAGCTCTGCCAATTTTTTGCCATACTCCACGTGCTCGTTGAGCCAGAGTTCTAAGCTAGGCCGGACAAAACTAGACACCAATCGCACAGCATCTCGCGAATTCAAGCGCTCCTTGATTTGGCCTTGAAATTGGGGGTCGAGAACTTTGGCAGAAAGTACAAAACTAGCGCGCGCAAACACATCTTCTGGCATGAGCTTGACGCCCTTGGGCAACAAGCTGTGCAACTCAATGAAACTCTTCACTGCTGTAAACAAGCCATCGCGCAAGCCACTGTCGTGCGTCCCCCCTGCACTGGTTGGAATTAAGTTGACATAGCTCTCGCGCACAGGCTGACCATCTTCGGTAAATGCCACGGCCCAGCTTGCGCCCTCGCCTTCCGCAAAGCTGTCGTTGTTGCCGTCGGCAAAGCCTTCGCCCTCAAACAAAGGGATGACAGGATCGCCGGTTAGGGTTTGCATGAGGTAATCCCGAAGACCCGCTTTGTATTGCCAAGTTTGCGTGTCTTTGGTTTTTTCGTTCAACAAAGTGACCATGACGCCGGGCATGAGGACCGCTTTGCTGCGCAACAAATGCGTCAGCTCGGCCATGGGCAAAGCACTCGATTCAAAATACTTGGCATCGGGCCAAACTCTGACTGTGGTGCCTTGTTTGCGATCGCCTTCACCGGCTTTGCGCGTCACCAAGGCCTCAACCACATCACCGCCAGAAAAAGCCAGCGTGGCCACCTGACCTTCGCGATAGCTGCTGGCTTCAAGTCGTTTGGCCAACGCATTGGTCACACTGACACCCACACCGTGCAAACCGCCCGAGAAGCTGTAGGCCCCGCCCTTGCCTTTGTCAAACTTGCCGCCTGCATGCAATCGTGTGAACACCAATTCGATGACGGGCGCTTTTTCTTCAGGGTGCAAACCAAAAGGAATGCCTCGACCGTCGTCTTCAATGCTGACAGACCCATCGTTGTGAAGAATGACCTTGATCTTTTTTCCGAAACCCGCCAAAGCTTCGTCAGCGGCGTTGTCGAGCACCTCTTGAATGACATGCAAGGGGTTGTCGGTCCGGGTGTACATGCCAGGTCGTTGTTTGACGGGCTCTAAGCCTTTCAAGACGCGAATGGAGCCTTCGCCGTATTCGGGAGATGAATTTGAGGTGTTAGTTGTAGCCATGGGCAAAGATTGTAGTGCGAAATCAAATAAAGTACTGGATATATTTACAGCCCAAACAACTCAAGGACAATGCGTCATCATGAGGTGCATCGCACTCATACTTCCATTGGATACAGAAGGTTCTGACACATGCACGGCACAGAGAGTCCCTCCGATTGGGTTCAAAAATGGGCGCATTTGGCGCCAAAGAACAGTCAAATGCTTGACCTGGCTTGCGGCGCAGGTCGTCACATGCAGTTTTTTAAAAGCTTGGGCCACCAATGCACCGGCGTTGATCGATCCTCAGAAGCCCTGGCTTTGGCAAGGCAACACGGGCAGGTCATAGAAGCAGACATCGAGTCTGGCCCATGGCCTTTAGAAGATCGACAATTTGACGTGGTGGTGGTCACCAATTACTTGTGGCGCCCCCTGATGCCGCGCATTCTTCAAAGCCTGGCTGCAGGCGGCCTTCTCATTTACGAAACATTTGCGGTGGGACACGAAAAAATTGGCAAACCTTCCAGGCCCGATTTTTTGCTGAATTCAGGTGAATTACTGCAAACTTTTGGCTCGCTGCATGTGGTTGCCTACGAGAATGGATACTGGCCAGATACCCCCAAATATGTGCAACGAATTGCAGCCGTTCGTCAAGACAATCATTCTGATGGCCAGTTTGGCCTTCGCTGTCGTTAGAATGCTCATTTGACGATCTTTTCCTTCGCCATGACGAAACCATTTCAACCCATTACAGGCAGCATTCCCGCTTTGGTCACCCCTATGTTGGCGGACGGTTCCGTTGACTACGACACTTTGCGAAAACTGATCGATTGGCACATTGCCGAAGGCACCGATTGCATTGGGGTGGTTGGCACCACAGGCGAATCCCCCACCGTCAACGTTGAAGAACACCGAGAAATTATTCGCGTCTCAGTTGAACAAGCCAAAGGTCGCGTGCCGATCATGGCGGGCTGCGGTGCAAACTCCACGGCCGAAGCCATTGAACTGGCCAAGTTTGCCAAAAGCGTTGGCGCCGATTGCCAATTGCAAGTCGTCCCCTACTACAACAAGCCCACGCAAGAAGGCCTTTACCAACACTTCAAAGCCATTGCGGAAGCGGTACCCGACTTGCCCATTATTTTGTACAACGTACCAGGCCGTTCTGTGGCCGACATGCAGCACGATACAGTGCTTCGGCTGGCTCAAGTACCCGGCATTGTGGGCATCAAAGAAGCAACGGGCAACATCGAACGCGCCCAATGGCTCATCCGTGATTTGCCCAAAGACTTTGCTGTTTACTCGGGTGACGATCCAACAGCGGTGGCCCTCATGCTTTGCGGCGGCAAAGGCAATGTCAGCGTGACAGCCAATGTGGCGCCCCGACTCATGCATGAATTGTGTGTGGCGGCCATTGCTGGCGATGTCAAAAAAGCCATGGGCATTCAATTCAAGCTCATGCCCGTTCACAAAAATTTGTTCGTCGAAGCCAATCCCATTCCCGTGAAATGGGCCATGGCTCGCATGGGCTTGTGCGGTGGCGCTTTGCGTTTACCCATGACGGAACTCTCCAAACCACAACAGCCTGTGGTCGAAGCCGCACTGCGTGCGAGCGGACTACTCTAAGTCTTTGTAACCATTAACAGCCCTTCACTTCAGGATCCACACGTGAATCGATTTGCGCCCACCCCCCGTCAAATGACCGCCTTGGCTTGCGCCACCACCCTGGCTTGCCTCATGTCTGGCTGTTCTTCATTGGAGGAGGACAAGATCAATTACAAGAGCGCCAGCAAGCCCTTGCCTACGCTAGAAGTTCCTCCTGACCTGACTCAAATCAAGCGCGACAGCCGTTATCAAATTGGGGGTCCCGCCAGTGCTTTGGCCATGTCCACAGGTGCAGCACCTGCCCGCTCTGCAAGTGACGCCATGACGGCGACCAACCAAGCCGGCAACGCAAGAATTGAGCGAACTGGCAATCAGCGCATCTTGAAAGTTGACATCAAAGCCGATGAAGCTTGGCAACCCTTGCGAGATTTTTGGAAAGACAATGGTTTCACGCTCAATGTGGATCAACCTGAGCTTGGCATCATGGAAACCGATTGGGCTGAAAATCGAGGCAAGTTACCGCAAGACTTTGTTCGCAAATCGATTGGCAGAATTTTCGACTCACTCTACTCAACCGGCGAGCGAGATAAGTTCCGTACCCGCGTTGAAAGAACAGACAAAGGTCTTGAAATCACCGTCACGCACCGCGGCATGGTCGAGGTCTACACGGGTCCCTTGAACAACACCACCACGTGGACGCCACGACCTGCCGATGCAGAATTAGAAATTGAATTTTTGCGTCGTCTGATGATGAAGTTTGGCGGTCAGGCCTTGGCTAGCACTACAAGCG
>JBIKJX010000079.1:0-7494 GCA_044360785.1 Limnohabitans sp. | reverse complement strand
GCTTGATAGAAAAACGTCACGCCATTCAATTGAAACTAGAGTCAATCCCAGGCTTTGAAGCTACTTCAGAAATCCCTTTGCTGCCGCCAAGCAACGGCGGCGTCAAGGGTCGACGACCCAGTAAAAAGGACAAGCTGAGACAAATGGCTGCGTCGAAAAGTATTTGACGCTGTCAGAATTTTTGTTATAGGGGCGCGGCCGAACCGAAGCGCCTGTCTCGCTTCGAAAACCATTCCAAAGCATCACTGAAATGCTTGACCGTGAAATCTGGCCAAAGTGTATCGACGAAGTACAACTCAGCGTAGGCAGCCTGCCAAAGCATAAAGTTACTGACCCTAGATTCCCCACCAGTTCGAATCAGTAAATCCATTTCGGGCGCTTCATGGGTAGACAAATAGGCAACCAAAGCTTCTTCATTCAGGTTTTGAATGTCGGCAGTTGGATGGGCCTCGCGCCAAGCTTTAACTGCTTGAATGATGTCCCACCGCCCGCCGTAGTTAGCTGCAACCCTCAACGTGATTGTGGTGTTGTGCCGTGTCTGCTGCTCCGCTCTGTGAATCAGCCCTTGTAACTCCGAACTGAATTTTGTCTTGTCGCCTACAACAATCAACTTGACTCCATTGGCCTCCATCTCATCGACTTCTTTTTGTAAGTAACTCGAAAATAAGTCCATTAACTTGGAGACCTCTTCCTCAGGTCGGCGCCAATTTTCTGTACTGAATGCAAATAGCGTGAGGTGCTCGATGTTGAACCTCGCACAGGCTTCGACAAGCGCCTTGACACGCTTGGCACCCGCAACATGCCCAAGCGCAGCAGGCATGAAGCGCTTTCTTGCCCATCGACGGTTACCGTCCATGATAAGACCCACGTGTTTTGGAATTGCGCTCAAAGTATGATTTTTATTGCCAAGTGAACGGGCAATTCTAATGCCAGGCCCATCATGAAAAAGGCCGCATATTGCGGCCTTATGATGAAAAAAATTGAATGATTAAGCGATCAAAAACTTAGACCGTTCTTGGCCTTGAATCCATTTAGGCGCCTTGCCTCGGCCTGTCCATGTCTGACCCGTTGAGGGGTCGCGGTATTTGGGCGCTACTTTGTTGACAGAGGCGGACTTTGAACCCGTCTTGACACTGCTACGGCCTGAAGGGAAAACATCTTGTATCGTCAGTCCAAATTCAGCAACCAGCTCACGAACTTTGGTTTTTGCTTCAGAAATTTCCTGCGCCCTGGCTTTTGAAATGGCTTCTTCGAGGGCTTCGCGTTGCATTAACAACTCTTTGTATGTATTAGTCATAATATTCCTTAATTATATTTAGCAATAGAAAACATAATATTCTTTGATTGCAACTCTATTTTAACCATATTAAATTAAATAAAATATTAATTAAATAAAATTTCAAAACTAATTCTCGAATTTAGCAATTACCTTATCAATTCTTCGACCTTCTAGGGAATTAACTTGAAAATGCCAACCCTCTCGCAACAAAATGTCACCTACTTTTGGTAAATATCCAAGCTCTGCCAAAATAAATCCACCTAAAGTATTAAATATTCCACGATCTTCTCCTGGAAGAGTTTTAATTTCTAATCGAGATTTAAGTTCATTGATAGGCATTAAGCCATCCAAAAGCCAAGTGCCATCTACTTGCGCTGTTGCCCAGGCATCTGCAACCTTAGAAGGTTGTAATTCACCTGTGATGGCTTCGAGTAAATCTCTGGGTGTTAATAATCCTTGAACGACGCCATATTCGTCCACAACAAACACCATTCGTCCCGATTTATCCCTTAATTGCTCTAGCAATACCATTCCACTCAAGGTTTCAGGAACAAAAGTAGCTGGAATTGCATATTCTTCAACTGATTTTTGATCGGTGATTGGCAAAGAAACCAATCTAGCCACATTGACCACCCCAATGACGTCGTCCAAGCTGCCACGGCAAATGGGGTACCAAGAGTGGCCATGAAGTCCATTTTCTTGACCGACTTGCGCTAAGCACTCGGCAGGTGTCATCGAGGCTTCGAACCAACGAATGTCAACCCGCGGCACCATCAATGAAGTCAAAGGCCGGTCATCCAAATGAAAAACATTTCTGACCATTTGATGTTCATGCGCTTCTATCAAACCAGCGTCAACGCCCTCCTCCAAACTGGCCGTAATTTCCTCTTCTGTGACAGCGCGGTTAGCGCTGGTATCAATTCGAAGCAGCTTGAGAACGGCATGTGTCGTCATTGAGAGCAAGCCAACAAAGGGTTTTGCGGCCTTAGCCAACCAGGCCATGGGCCTTGAAACCCATCTGGCCACCAACTCGGGATACAACTGGCCAATTCGTTTGGGCACTAACTCACCAAAAATTATGGTTGTGAAAGTAATGACCGTGACAACAATGGCGGTAGCCGACACAGCAGAGACGCTCTCAGAAACACCCAAAGCCCTCAACCAAGCTGCCACATCGCCACTGAAAGCTGCTTCACCCACAATGCCGTTGAGTACGCCGATTGAGGTGATGCCCACCTGGACAGTAGACAAAAACTGAGTGGGGTTTTGCAGCAATTTGAGTGCCATGGCGGCACCTTTATCGCCCGCTTCCTCCATGGCAGCCAGCCTTGCTTTTCGGCTGGCCGCTAAAGCCAATTCAGACATGGCAAAGATGCCGTTAATGAGCGTTAAGAGCGCAATTAATAAAAAATCCATCCCCGCATTGTGCCAAGTCCAGAGTTGAGCGCAAAGATCCCCATTACGCCCAAGGGAAAAAGTCGACAAATGCAACGACAATGTGGCTTTTAAGACGAATCAAAAAGTATGGCTATTTATTGGATTGGCGACATTCAGGGGTGTGATGCCCCTTTAGGTCAATTCATTGATCAAGTCGGGTTTTCAGCCAGTCGAGACCGTTTGTACGTTTTGGGCGATTTGGTCAACCGCGGCCCTGATTCCCTCAAGGTCCTGCGTCGTCTGCAAAATTTGGGAAATAGCGTTCAGTGCGTTCTTGGCAACCATGACATGCATTTACTCGCGCTCGATGCAGGCGCAAAAAAGCCCAGCAAAACAGACACACTTGGCGAAGTTTTGATGGCAGATGACAAACAAGCATTGCTAAATTGGCTACGACATCAAGCCCTGGCCATTTACGAAGAAGATGTTTTGATGGTGCATGCAGGCGTTCTGCCGCAGTGGTCATTGGAAGAAACACTCAGCCTTGCCCATGAATTGCAAGAAATTCTGCGCGGCCCCGATGTCAAAGATTTTTTGATGCAAATGTATGGCAACGAGCCAGCCCTATGGCATCCCGACCTCACTGGTATTTCTCGTTGGCGCTGCGCTTTGAATGCGTTCACTCGGATTCGATTTTGCACCCCTTCAGGCCAAATGGAATTTGAGACCAAAGAAGGAAAGGGCAAGGCACCTCCAGGTTATCTGCCTTGGTTTGAAGTGCCGCATAGAAAAACATCACAGACCACCATTGCTTTTGGACATTGGTCGACCTTAGGCGCAGTCCACCGATCAGATGTTTGGGCACTTGACACTGGTTGCGTTTGGGGCGGATGCCTGACAGTCATTCAAAGAAATCAACCGTCGGATCAGCCTGTACGAATTGAAATCAAATGCCCCAGTTACCAAAATCCTTTTTGAGACATCTGAAAAGAACTCGAACGCAATGACATGAAAAACAGTTTGGGATTTGATCCTCGCCAGGTACCTTGGACGTTTCCATCCGGGCATTGGCCACCGATTGACGCTCAGAACTTGATGGCCGATCGACTGCGCTGGGTTTTTCAAAAT
Source organism: Limnohabitans sp. (assembly GCA_044360785.1). Classification (GTDB taxonomy): domain Bacteria; phylum Pseudomonadota; class Gammaproteobacteria; order Burkholderiales; family Burkholderiaceae_C; genus Limnohabitans_A. The sequence goes on along the minus strand of JBIKJX010000079.1, from coordinate 3,710 downwards.
CCCCCCGAGTGGACGCCTGAGTTAAAGAAAGAACATCAAGTTGGATCCAAGTCGCCAGCCGCAGCAGCTGTCCTGATCCCGATCGTTTTGCGAGGACCTGATGGTCAGCATCCGCATGTGCTGCTGACTCAACGCACCCAACATCTCTCCTCCCATGCAGGACAAATTGCATTTCCGGGTGGCAAAGTTGATGTAGAAGACATCTCTGTAGAGCATGCGGCACTGAGGGAAGCGCAAGAAGAGGTGGGGCTGTCTCAACAATATATTCAAGTCATTGGCACCCTGCCCAGTTACATCACAGGTACTGCCTTTCACATCACGCCTGTTGTCGGTTTGGTCGATCCGAAAATCAGCATTACCCCCAACCCCCACGAAGTTGATGATGTTTTTGAAGTGCCCTTGGCCTTTTTGATGAACCCTGAGAATCACCGACTTCATGAATTTGAACGCGAGGGTGTCGTGCGGCAATGGTATTCAATGCGCTACGAAGAATCAAAACCCATCGGCTCTGGCGAGATCAAGGAGCGGTTCATTTGGGGCGCCACGGCGGGCATGATTCGTAACCTCTACCGTTTCTTATTGGCCGCAAATTCTTTATGATGTTGGTATGAGTTTCTTCTCGATCTTTTTAGCACTGATCATTGAGCAAGCTCGGCCAATGAGTCCCACCCACTTTCTGCACCAGTGGTTAAGACGTTGGGCCGATTGGGTTGCTTCACATGTTGACGGTGGCACAAAGTCTCAAGCCTGGTTGGCGTGGGGTTTGCTTGTCGGCGTTCCTGCAGGTCTGGCTGTTCTCATCCACTGGTTGTTGGCATACACATTGGGTTGGCTTTTTGCCGTCGCTTGGAATGTGGCCTTGCTTTACATAACCCTCGGATTTCGCCAATTCAGTCACCACTTCACGGGCATTCGTGATGCGCTGAATGATGGCGACGAGGCATTGGCTCGAAAACTATTGGCCGAATGGCAACAGGTCGAAGTGAATGATTTGCCTCGAACAGAAATCGTTCGCCATGTCATTGAACACTCCATTTTGTCAGCGCATCGGCATGTGTTTGGTGTGTTTTTTAGCTATGCACTTTTGTCTGTCATCGGCCTGGGTCCAGTAGGCGCTGTGGTCTATCGTGTGTCCGAGTTTGCAAATCGTTATTGGGCTACCGCCACCAACAGCTCTGCCCTTTTACCTTCTAAGGATTTAACAGAGCCCGCCTTGGTCAGCGAATCATTGCGCCATCGGGCCCAAGAAACTTGGCGCACCATTGATTGGATGCCCGCTAGAGCCACGGCCATGGGCTTTGCCATTATGGGAAGTTTTGAAGATGCCATGGATGGTTGGCGTCACCATGCTGAGAAGTTCCCCAATGACAATGACGGTGTCATTTTGGCTGCGACTGCTGGTGCCATTAACGTGCAATTGGGCGGCGCATCGCTTCAACCCGATGTGCCAGGAAGTACCAGCACACCAGGGCGCGCGCCAGAAATTGCACACTTTGCGCAAGTGGTAGGTTTAGTCTGGCGCACGGTGGTGATGTGGTTGGTGTTGGTCGCACTCTTGTCTTTGGCCAACTTGCTGGGTTAAACAAACTGCGCTTTTTCTAGCGCTTAATTTCCAGCACTCGATTACCAACGTTCTTGCCCCAACTCTTCAAACAGTTGCGCATAAATTCGGTGGCGTCTCACACTGACTTGTGAGGCCAACAAATCGCCAGACTCATCTGTTTGCAATGCAGACAAAACGCCGCAACCTGGTTCGTGCAAATGGGTGCAGTTGTAAAACTTGCAATTTTGAACATGTTGCTTCAAGTCGGGCATGCAAGAAGCCAATTGATTTTTCGGAATATGTTGCAAACCAAATTCCTGGAACCCAGGTGAATCAATGATTGCCGTACCTGTGTGCCCCAAAGTGACTGATTCAGGTCGTTCGCCCACCCAGTAAAGCGCCGTGCTGGTGGTCGTGTGTTTGCCTGAATTCAGTGCTTGGGAAATTTCTCCCGTCAAAGCGCGAGCCTCTGGCACCAAAGCGTTGACCAAGGTACTTTTACCTGCACCGGAGGGTCCTAAGATCAATGTGGTTTTTCCTAACATGCACGACAGCAAGACTTTCAAACTCTCGTTGGTTTCAACAGCGCATTTCAAAGCCAAAGGCAAGACTTGATAGCCCATGTGACTGTAGGCTTTCAGACGCTGCCATGCTTGATCAAATGCGTCACCTAAATCGCTTTTATTTAAAACAATCAGCGGCTTGATGCGTTCAGCTTCAGCAGCAATCAAGGCGCGCGACAATTGAGTTTCAGAAAACTCCGGCTCAGCCGCCAACAAAATCAACACTTGGTCGATGTTGGCCGCAAAAGATTTGGTTCGAACCTCATCTCTTCTGTAGAAAAGATTTTTTCTTTCCACCACACTTTCAATCGTGCCCTCATCGGCCGCAGCTTGCCACCGAACCCAATCACCCACCACAGATTGGCTCTTCTTTCCTCGAGGATGACAAATGAGGCGCGAGCCGTCCTCCAACTCAACCACACAGTGCCGACCGTGCGTTGCAACGACCAAGCCCGACTTCAACGCCTCTTGATGCGAGTCCACCAAAGCTTGGGCAGCTTTGGTTTTAGTATGTATGCGAGGGTTCAGCTTACGCATTTTTCATGCGTGCTAAGCGCAAACTAGCGGGCGGGTGTGAGTAATAAAATTTCACATACCAAGGATCAGGCGTCAACGTTGAAGCATTGTCTTGGTACAACTTCAGAAGTGCTGAACTTAAATCAGCTGCGGGCGTTTGAGAAACAGCATAAGCATCCGCTTCGTATTCTTGAACTCTAGAGCGCCAAGATGAAATTGGCGCAAACAAAAAGGTCAATACAGGCACCACCAACATGAACAGAAGCAGTGCCACAGCCTCATTTCCGCCTGTTAAATTTGGCATGACACCCAGGCCTGTATAGAACCAAATTTGTTGTGATGCATATCCAAGCAGGGCCAAGCCTAAGAAAGTCATGACAAAACTGGTGGCAATCATTTTGACAATGTGACGATGTTTGAAATGACCCAACTCGTGAGCCAACACAGCCTCCATTTCAGAGGGAGTCAATTGTTTTAACAGCGTGTCGAAAAATACCACCCGTTTACTGGATCCAAAACCTGTAAAAAATGCGTTGGAATGGGCAGACCGCTTGCTTCCGTCCATGACAAAAAAACCTTTGGCGGTAAAGCCTGCACGTTGCATGAGTGCATTGACTCTGGCCTTGAGTGACTCATCTTCGAGAGGGGTAAATTGGTTAAAGAGCGGCATGATGACATTTGGAGCAATGGCCATTAAAAACAATTGCCAAAAAACCAATGCGCACCATGTCCAGATCCACCAATAAACACCCCCCGCCTGCATCAGCCATAAAACCATGGCAATCAAGGGAACGCCTAAAACCAGGCCTAAAGCCAAGCCTTTGATTGAGTCACTTAGCCACAGCTTCCAAGTCATTTTGTTAAAGCCGAACTTTTGTTCCAATACAAAAGTTTGATAAAGCGACATGGGCAAATCAATCAGTCCGCCCACCAAGCTGAAGGCCAAAACCAAAACCACTTGTTGCCAAATTCCGGGTGCCATGTACGCCAAAACAACTTCATTCAGCGCGCTTAAACCGCCCATCAAAGTCCACCCCACCAAAACAACCGCATCAATCAAAATGTCAATCTGCGCCACTTTGACTTTG